>JAXJWL010000128.1:0-7292 GCA_036308065.1 Paludibacteraceae bacterium | reverse complement strand
TTTCTGAGTACATCACAAATAGCGATGCTGAGTTAATTGTGATAAAAAAACACCACAGAAGAGCATTTCTTCCACTTCTTTCAACACAATTTGCGCTTAAAGTGCTATTCCGTTCAGAAAGAGAAGAAAAAAATATTCCTATTATTCAGCTTCCTGTAGAAACAGAAACCAAAACAATAAAAGAAAGTTTCTCATTTAAAAATTTGTTTAAAAGGAGTTAATGTACAAACATTAATCGCCTAAAAAAGAGTAGGGTCACGGCGTGCCGCGTCCGCAATAAAACTGCGTTACATAAAACCAAAATAACATGAAAAAAATTAAAAATCCTTGGATTGGCCTAGAAGGTTACAACTGCATTGGTTGTTGCCCAGACAATGAAATAGGACTAAAAATGGAGTTCTACGAAGATGGTGATGATATTGTAAGTTTTTGGGAACCAGACGACAACTACCAAAGCTGGATTGATACGCTTCATGGTGGTATTCAGTCACTTATCATCGATGAAATCTGCGGTTGGGTACTTTTCCGTAAACTTCAAACCACTGGCGTAACATCTCGTTTAGAAGTGAAATATCTAAAACCTGTTACTATAAAAAACAACAAACTTACCATTCGTGCTCGACTTGCAAAACACGTGAGAAATGTGGCATATCTAGAAGCCGAAATCTACAATGCAGAGGGTGTGGTTTGTTGCAAAGGAACTGCCGTTTACTTCTGTGCTCCAAAAGAAAAAGCAGAAGAAACAGGCCTTTATGAATGTGTGCTTGAAGAAGAATAATTTCTAATGAAATACGCAATTGATAAGCAGTTTGGGTTGTGGCGTCACATGAGGCAACCTGTGATGGGAGAGCGTTTCTTTCGACTTGCAGAGAGAATTGTAAAAACAGACAAATACTTTCTCTCACACAAAGATGTAAATGTAGATACCATAACTGTACAAACATCTGATAACTACCAACTTAACTCATATTTAATCACTCCAAACAACCTTAATTCTGATAGCATTATTTTATACCTTCATGGAGGTGGATTTTGTTTTAAAGGTAGTGAATCTCATGCAGATATTTGTGTGAAATACGCAAATGAAGTAGGGGTGAAGTTGCTTTTTGTGGAGTATAGATTGGCTCACAACGCTCCTTATCCTACACCAGAAGACGACTGTATTTTAATGTATAAATACCTGATAGACAATGCAGAAGCACTAGGTATTTCAGCAGAGAAAATCATTGTAGCAGGGGATTCAGCAGGTGGAAATTTAGCATTGGGAGTGTTTTATTCAGCTTGCAAACAAGGTTTACAAAAGCCTGCAGCACTTATGCTTGTTTATCCTGTGGTAGACAACTTGATGCAAACAGAATCTATGAAAAATTTTACAGACACACCAATGTGGAATGCGGTTTTAAATGAGGCTATGTGGAAGGTGTATTTGCCAACAGACAGCGCCAAAGATTTGTTTAAGAAAAACCATGTAGAAGCAAATCTATATACCACATTTCCAAGTACTTACATAGAATCTGCAGAATTTGATTGCTTAAGAGACGAAGCACTTGAATTGGCTAATAAATTACAAAAAGCAGGTGTAAATCTGACTCTAAATGAAACCAAAGGCACAATGCACGGCTACGACCAGGTAGATTGTGAAATTTCAAGAGAGAATATCAACAAAAGAATTAATTGGTTAAAGACACTATGCTAAAAAAGATATTAATGGTATTATTAATCCTTTATGTTGCAATAATAGGATTAGTGTTTTTACCAGGAATATATTACTTCATATATTTAATTTTAAAGTGCATAATTAAAGGGATTATAAATTAATCTGAATAAAAAGGTGTAGGAACAAATTCTTACACCTTTATTATTTTATTTAATTTTCTTACTGCAATATCTGCGAACCATATCAGCCTCAGTGTCAGCATAATAAAGTTCTGCTCTTTTTATGATTTTCTGAACATCTTCCTCCGAAACAAGGTCTGCAATGTCAATGTTTAATATATTTGACCAACTATTTTCTCGTGGTGCAATCCATTTCAATTCATCAAAATCGAATATAAATGCCTCAATATCAGGATATCGCTCATAAATAGTTTCTAGTTTCTTAAAACATTTCTTAAGTCCTCTTGTTTTAGTTATTTCAATAAAGAATACAGGATAATGGTCGTTTGAAATATCATAAACAATAACATCTGGAGCTAAATCGCTTTTTAAATTGCGTTTGTCAAAAACTTCTTCAGTTAAGACCAGGTATTTGGTGTCTTTAAGAATCTCTCTAATGTGATAATAAAATTCACCAATAAATAATTGATGGTCAAGGGTTGGTCTTGCAAAACCAATTTTTTGACGGCTGTGATATTTGTATTCTAAACTCATAAATAAATTTTAATTAGACAATGTTTAAAAGTTAGACAGTGTTAAAATCTTGAACATCAATCAATTAACATTATGCAAATATAATATAAAAATTAGAATATGTAAAATATCTCCTAAAAATCTTTATCCTTTTTTATAGGGTCTTTTTAATTGGTTATTTGGTAGTATTCTACATAATGTTAAATGTAGGGTAATGTCTCTATATTTTCTACTTTACATAATATTAATTATAGGACAGAAAAACGGGTAAAATTTCAGCGTTTTACGGCTCTCAATATTTTTAAAGAATTCCTGATAATAGAATTGAGAATTTTATAAATAGCTCAAATTTCAGTGTAAAAATCACATTGACAATAAAACAGATTTTAACAAATCTGAATGTATATAATTACTAAAATGTAACACACTGAATATCTGCTATTTACAAAATAAGTGTTCATATAGTGAACACTACTGTTCATTTAATGAACACTTGTGTCTATCTGGTGAACACTTTTATAGCTATATAACCATATAGATATAGAAATTTTGAAGTATATAAATATAAAAGTATATACACATATAGGTATAGATGTATATAGGTATATAGGTATATAAGTAAATATGTATATATCCATATAACCATAGAATAATAGAGATATAAATATATAAACATACATAAGTATATAAGCATATAAGTATATAAGTATATAGGTATAGAAATATAGAAGTATAAAAAAATAAACATATTATGATTATCAGTTTTTTCACTCAAAAAGGTGGTGTCGGAAAAAGTACACTCGCAATTATTACTGCATCTTATTTAGCATATATCAAAAAGAAAAAAGTAATCTTAATAGATGCAGACCCACAACATAGCTGTGCTATTGTTAGACGTACAAATTTGGCTAATATTGATATTTACAAGGAAGAAATGGAAAAACTTTCCATTAACCAGGACAATATATATCCAATAATTTCTACATCAGTTGAAGACGCACTACAAGCTTTAATTAAAGGTAAACTAGATGCAGACTACGTTATTATCGACTTGCCAGGGAATCTACAAGATAAGATATTAAATGTTGTGTTCTTATCTGATTACGTAATAGTCCCACTTGAGCATGATAATGCTTCTGTAGAAACCTCTATTCGTTCTTGTAATACTCTTAAGACTATACAAGCTAAAAGTAAAATTAAAGACATTATAGCAGTATTTAACAAGATACCATATTTGCAAAGAAACAAGGTTAAAACATTCTCGTCAATCATTCGACAATTGGATATTAAAGTCTTGGATAATTATATTGGTAGATGTGATGACGCTTCGAATAATCAAATACGTAACACAATATTACCACCTTCTAATGAAAGGCTTTCACAGATTGGTGAGAAATTAAATTTGGGTGGTTATCTGTCTGAACTATACGACCTTATTTCTAAAGTGTAATTTACTGTCCAAAAGAAAATGAATATACAGCAAGCAAAACTTATCCCTATAGTTGATTATCTATTATCACTTGGATATCAACCAATAAAAGAAACAGCATCAGCTGCATGGTATCATTCTCCATTGAGAGAAGATAAAGATCCCTCTTTTAAAGTCAATATATCATCTAATCAGTGGTATGATTTCGGACTCGGCATAGGTGGTGACATAATCAAATTGGCACAACAAATAACAAAAGATGATAGTATAACTAATTCATTATCAAGCATTGAAAAGAGAGTGCCTGGTGCAGTTAAATATAACTCAAATTTTAATAAAATAAATAACAACTCTCCTACTCTAAATAAGTTTGCTGTATATCCACTTAATAATAATGCATTGATTGAGTATATCAAAAGTCGTGGTATTAACACCGAACTGGCGAAAAGAAAATGTAAACAGGTATTTTTTGAGAATGGCAAAAAATATTTTGCTATTGGTTTTGAAAATGAATCTAATGGTTATGAACTGAGGAATAAGTTTTACAAAGGCTGTATAGGCAAAAAAACTTATACTCATATAAAAAATAACAGTAATGAGGTTCTCATATTTGAAGGTTTTTTTGATTTTCTTTCATATCTAACTTTATATCCAGATGATGAAAATAAAAAAGATTTTATCGTTCTAAATTCTGTAGTTAATGCAAAAAAAATCATATCAATATTACAAGAAAAATATGATAAAATATACTGCTATTTAGATAATGATAATGCAGGAAATGAATGTTTTTTATCAATCAAAAATAGTATAAAAAATAAAGAAATTTATGATTGCAGAATACACTATAAAGCGTTCAAAGATTATAATTTTTTTCTTTTGGCAAGCAAAAATCATATATAATATATGAGGCGGTTATAACCAGAAAAATCTAATATATTCATTTTTAAAACATTACAATCGACAAGTGTTCACCAAATGAACACCAGTGTTCATTAAATGAACAGTAGTGTCCATATAATAAACACATAACGAAAATGCATTTTTTAATAAAACAAATTATAAAAGTTAAAATTATCTAATACTATGGCAAAAATGAAAAATGATATACCAGATTTCACAGCTTTAGTGAAACAGTCAGAAAATTCTGTTTTATCTTCTATTAGTTCTTTTAAGCTAGATAATGATACTTCGGATACAGAAGTTCATGAAGAAGTAAAAGTAGAAGATGATGAAAATGATGATGACGAAATAGTCGATGATTTAATTAGTAAAAAAAATGAGCCAAGAAACAACCAAATGCTATTTCTCATTACCTCAAGTAGAAGAGATATTCTAAGACTTATTTCATTTAAAAATAAAATATCAATGTCAAATATTATTAATGAAGCATTGGATTTATATATCCATAAAAAGTTTCCAAAATACGAGAAAGGTTTTAAGGAGAAACGTAAAAAAAATAGAGACAGGTCAAAAAACTAGTTTTGTGATATCACTATAAACACTATCTAACTATGAGTAGAAAAAAAATCGATAGTAGAATAAACAAGTATAATAACTTCTTAAAAGTTGACTCTGTTACAGGTGAGGTCAAAGGTCAGATTAATAACATCGAAATTGAAGAAATTTATATTAATAGTGATGGAAAATTACTTCAAGATACTATTAATATAAGTAAAGAAACAGATGTAGTTCCAGACAATGAAAGGAAATCTTTATTTAGAAATGAAGATTATTCAATTCTGTTTTTACCAGCCCTTGGATATTACTTTAATGATGACAATCCCAATAAATCAAGTTATGATTTATATGTCTTTTTGTATTTAATATCACAGTTACAATTGAATAAAACATATGTATATATTGAAAATTATAGATATTTAGCAAAACTACTTAAAATAGCACCAGCTACACTTTATAAAGCTTTGAGGTCTTTAGAGTATTATAAATTTATAAAAAGAAAAGATAATAAAATCGAATTTAATGATATGCTATTTCAAGGACGAAATGAAATTATAGATATAAACTCTCACGTTGCGTATCGTGGTTCTATATCAAATTTTCTTAAAACCCTTGACTCCCAAGAAATTCCATATGGAATAGAAGATAGAACTTCTGTATCACTAATTAAATCTAGAGGAAAATAAAAGACTATGCAAAGAAAATACAAACTTACAGACGAAATCATAGAGTTTGATGGCAGAACTCTATATCGCATAGAAGCATTAACAGATTTTGGTATTTATAAAGCTGGTGCTCAAGGCGGATTTATTGAATCAGAAAAAAATTTATCACAAGAAGGAAAATGTTGGGTAAAAGGCAATGCAAAAGTATTTGACAATGCCAAAGTTACAGATGATGCAGAAGTGCGAGGTAATGCTATAGTGTATAATGACGCGAGAGTATGTGAAGAAGCACGCGTATCTGGTAACGCACAAGTATATGGCGAAGCAAAAGTGTATGACATGGGACATATATATGGCGAAGCAAAAGTATATGGTAATGCTCAAGTATGTGGTGACGTCTATGATAATGCTCAGGTTTACGAAAATGCACAAGTGAGAGGAGTTGCTCAAATATATGGCGAAGCACGAGTGTATGGCAATGCAATTATTAAAAATAATGCCGAGATATCTCACAATGCAGAAGTATATGATAATGGAGAAGTATTCAATTTTGCAAAAGTGCGAGACAATGCCAAAGTTTATGAAGATGCACAGGTATATGGTAAAGCTGTAGTCTCTTGCAATGCACAAATTTATGGTTATGCAAGAGTTAGAGGTGATGAATCGTATATTTATGATAATGCAAGAGTATATGGGAATGCATGTATAAAAGGTAGTGTTTATGGTAATGCAGAGGTCTATGATGACGCACAAGTCTATGAAAATGCAAAGGTGTATGGCAATGCAAAAGTATATGAAGAAGCACAAGTATTTTACTATGCCAAAGTGTACGAAAATGCACTAGTTTATGGTTTTGCAAGAGTGGAAGCACAAGTATATGGTGATGCACAAGTATATAATTTTGCTGAATTGTCTGATAATGCCCATGTATATGGGAAAGCCAAAGTGTTTGGTAATGCAAAAGTGAGGGGACCAGAGAAAATATATGGCGATGCATTAGTGTATGGAACATGGGATATATAAGTAGATGAAAAATAATAAAAACAATTTAATAATTAAAACTATGACATTAATAGAAAAAGAAGTACAAGTACAAGTACAAGAACTTAACGGATTAGAGGTACAATCAGAGAACTCTGAATTATACTCAGAAACTAAGAAGCGAGGTAGAAAACCTCGTATCAAAGAAAAAGAAACGACAGCTACGTTTATAATTTCTAATGAGCGAAAAGGTATGTTGTATAATATTATCTATATGAACAACTGTAAGTCACTTACAAATTTTATAAATGAAGCATTAGATTATTACGTATCTAACAAGTTTCCAGATAGTAAAGAAGCATTCTTAAAGACAAATTTACAATAGTATGAATATATTCGGTTCTATATCA
>JAXJWL010000127.1:0-1050 GCA_036308065.1 Paludibacteraceae bacterium | reverse complement strand
TCATCTGTCATCTTATTCTGCAAAAAGGAATTATTTTTTCCAGAAACTTGGGGTAAATAATATAAGCACTGTAAATAGTTCCAAACGTCCAACAAGCATGAGGAAAGACATCAACCATTTTGCAGGTGCTGTGAAGTGAGAGAAGTTGCCTGTGCCTATAGTACCAATACTTGGACCAACGTTGCCCAAAGCAGACGCAGAAGCACCAAATGCGTCTTCAAAGTTTAGACCAGTAGCAGTGAAAATCACTGTGCTCAGAAGCACAACCACCATATACACTACCACAAACGCAAGCACGTTGTTTATAATATGAGGTTGTACTATTTGGTCGTTGTAACGCACTGGTATTACGGCATTTGGGTGAATTAAACGCTTAAATTCGTAGTAACTGTTTTTTACCAACAAGATAATACGAGTAATCTTGATACCGCCAGAAGTAGAACCAGAAGAAGCTCCAAGTAGCATCACTATCCATAGAAGTGTAAACACAAATGGAGGCCACTTCATAAAGTCTGTTGTGATTTGACCAGTAGTTGTAATCATAGAAACCACATAGAAAAGCGAGTCTCTAATGGCGTTTTGCCAAGAATATTCTATGTGATGAAGCATCAAACAACTAAATATCAATAAAGAAAATAGTAGCACTGTGAAGATATAGTATTTAAACTCTTCGTTGGCGTAGATTTTCTTGAATTGTCCTTTAAATAGGTAGAAAAACAAGGTGAAGTTTGTTCCACCCAAAAACATAAAGATAATTGTAATGTATTCTAACAGAGGAGAATGCCAATAGTCTAAACCTGCGCCCTTAGTAGAGAAACCACCTGTAGAAAGGGTAGTGAGTGCGTGGCAAATAGAGTCGTAAATACCCATACCTCCAAGCCACAAAGACAAGGCATTTAGGGCAGTAAGACCAATGTATGTGCCCCAGAACACTTTGGCTGTGAAACTGATTTTTGCGTGAATTTTATCCTTTGTAGGACCAGTAGATTCAGCAGAGAAAAGTATCATGCCACCTTCGCTTATCAGAGGCAAAATTGCAAGCGAGAGCAC
>JAXJWL010000126.1:0-1274 GCA_036308065.1 Paludibacteraceae bacterium | reverse complement strand
TAGCGATATTTCTGGTCAAACAGGCATTACCTTGTTTGATTTTAATGCAGATGGAATGCAAGAGATAGTTTATCGTGACGAAACTCTGCTTCGCATAATAAATGGTAGTGGCAAGAGCCATATTACAGGAAATGATACCATTAAATATGGTCGTAGACTAGCGTACAATTTGGCATCGGTGGGAATAAAATCTCCAACCAAGAGCGAGCGACCTGTGGTGGCGCAAGTATTGGGTGATGGGGCAACACAGATAGTAATTGGTGGAGTTCTTTATGGAGATTATAAACCTGGTACAGCACAGATTTGTATTTTTGGAGCAAATACAGTGCCTTGGGCAAAATCAGAAAAAACAGAAAATCAGTATTGAATCACGGACACTGCACGCAGTGTATTAAAAGTGAGGAGTCATGGTCTAGGAGTTAAAAAAGACGCCTGCGGCAAAACTCCTATTCCATAACTCCTCACTCCTAATTAAACTTTTATTTCTTTATAAACTTCGCGGTTCTTTCGCCAGATTTTACAATGTACATGCCATTTGGCAGGGTGCTGGCAGGTAGGGTGGTAACTGCACCTTCTACTGCTTTTGTTAGCACTTGTTTGCCGTTTAGGTCATAAACGTCAATCTCAGACTCAAGTTGGTACTCGTTCATGAAAACAGATACTTCAGAAGTAGTTGGGTTTGGGAATACTACTAGTGACAATGTGGTAGCGTCTGTTTCTTCGATGCCTACAGGAGCGTTTTTATCTATGAAACAAATTGGTTGTGTGCAAGTTTCGCCATATTTGTTGGTGACAAATGCACGCACGTATGTACCTTGGAAGCCTTTGTAACAGAAGGTGTTACCAATACCAACCACTGTGCTTCTGGTAGAAGATGCAGCAGTAGAAGTCTTGTCTGTACCATAAATCCATTGCACAGCACCATCTGTTTCTATGGTAATGGTTTGAGCTACTTCGTCTACATTGATTGCAGTGATGCGAGGCGCTTTGCCTTCGCCTGTGCCTGCAGGTTCGTAGCAGAAATATGTTTCACCTTTGCGCATTGCGTCTTTAAGCTCTTCGGTGGTTAAATCTTCCATTAACATGAAGTTGTAGTTTCTGAAAAGTTGACCATCGTTGTGGGTATCGTCACCTGAATATCCATATACAGGACGTTCTGGCATGGTTCTGTCTAGGATTTGGTCCCAAAGAATGCGGTCGTTAGGACGACGGTTGCCTTGGTTATAAACTTCAAGACCAATCAAGGAAGGGTAGGTTTTAAAGTTGTTTGCATG
>JAXJWL010000125.1:0-1668 GCA_036308065.1 Paludibacteraceae bacterium | reverse complement strand
TCCATACGGCAGAGCATCAAAATAAAGTCTTCGTAGATTTCATTTTTGGCAGACTCTTTCATTAGGAGGGTTTCAAATTTCTCAGCTTTTACCTTACTGCTGAAAAACGAGTTGTAAAGTGAGTTTTCTCCAAACTCTTCCAAGACTTCTTCAGACGGTTTTATATTTCTTTTTTGGGCAGCCTCGCGCATCAAGAGCACTATCTTGTAGTATCTTCTTCTACGATAAAGTGCTGAGCACAATAGGTTTAGTCCAGGGTCGTTTACATAAAGTTCGTTGTGTTTGCCAATGTAATATTTGTAAAGATAGTCTGCGTCTTTCGACATCAAATCGTACAATTCTGAGCACACCTCGTCTGCTTTTTTGTGTTCGCCCAACTTATTGTATGCCCTTGCTTTTATATAATATGCCTTTTTTATTTCATCTTTCGCACCCTCGCCAACCGCCTTGCCAGAGCCCTCGCCAACCTTTTCGTCAGACTTATCGTTTGGTTTGCCACCACACTTTTTCAACACACTATCTGCGTAATAAATTGCGTCTTCGTATCTATTGGCATAAAGGCAAAGAAGGGCGTTTACCAAAGGTGAACAAGACAAGTTTTCTGGAAGCAAAGGTGTTTCGGCAGAAAGTCCAAACAAACATTCGTCGTCCAACATACTGCCAAACAACTTATTCATCAAATAAACTATATCTATTTCCTCCGCCCCTTCCAAAATGTTTTCGTGAAGCAAATTCATAATCTCCACTGCCATGGCATCATAATCATTGTTTTGCTCCAGCGGATATAGTTTTTTGCCTATGTTTAGGTATTTATTAATAATTTTGTCGTTGTTGTAGCTACGAGAAAACTCATTAATATCGTCAAAAGGCTTCACGTGCCCATTGTAAACAGGTCTTATAAGCCACAAACCATCTAGCGAACGCACACGACTCAACGCCACATAAAGTTGCCCTTTAGCAAAGATTCCAGAACTCAAATCAAGACACATTGAGTTAAAGGTTAGTCCTTGACTTTTGTGTATTGTGATAGCCCAAGCCAACTTTATAGGATACTGAGTAAACCTGCCTTCTACCTCTGTTTCAATAGTTTTGGCTTCCTTATTGTACACTTGTTTTACTTTTTCCCAAGTTTCACGCTCCACCTCACAAAGCTCGTTTGTGTTTTCTATTTGGACAGAAATTTTGTCTTTTCCCAAACCAACAACTATACCAAGCGACCCATTTACCCAACGTTTGTAATAGTCGTTTTTGCACATCATCACCTGCGCGCCCACTTTTAGTTCGAGAGTCTCCTCCACAGATACATCTTCATTCCTTATATTCCCCTCTATAGTAGCCTCGTAGTAGTAAGTTGGGTTATTTATTTCTTCAAGTTTCTCAGTATTTATTCTCGTTGCAACATCGTTTTTAGTACATAGAGTAATGGTGTTTTTAGGGATTTTGTCTGCATCGATAGTTCTAGAGTTTAAAAACTGCAAATCGGCGTATGTTTGCTTGCCATCTCTTATGCGGTCTAGAACCGACAAAAATTCTATATTTTGCTGACGGTAAACCTTTTGAAACTCTATTTTACATAGCTGAATTTCATTAAACACTTTTGCCTTGTAGAAATATGGTTCACCTTCTCCATAAAAATCTGTAATACACTCTCTTTCTGCGCCCGCTCTG
>JAXJWL010000124.1:0-2696 GCA_036308065.1 Paludibacteraceae bacterium | reverse complement strand
GTTGTGCTAAAGTTTTGATTGCTAAAGTTTTAGCTAGACCTGGCACACCTTCTAGAAGTACGTGACCGTCTGACAATAAGCCTATTAACAAAGATTCTACTAAATGTTTTTGACCTACGATTACTTTATCCATTCCCATGGTAAGCACATCTATAAAGGCACTTTTTTGCTCGATGCGAGCATTTAATTCTCTAATGTCTACTACTTGACTCATATTATTAATGTTTATGTATATTATTCGTTCAATATGTAGGGAACGCCTGCTTGCAGCGTCCGTGTTACGTGTAGCGTCTGTGTTTAGATATTTCGTTTCACACGTTTGAAATTTACAAACGCAAAGATAGATATTTGTAAAACGATAACACAATTCTATATTTTAAAAAGTTAAAATGAAATGTTAAAGTGTTTAAATAAAGATTTTATCAGTAAATTTGCAGTATGAACGAAGTGAATATAGAATTATTAGCTCCTGCAAAAAATGCGGAGACTGGCATCGAGGCTATAAAACATGGTGCTGATGCAGTGTATATTGGTGCTCCAAAATTTGGTGCGCGCTCGTCTGCGTCTAATACCATTGAGGATATTGAGAGATTGGTAAAATTTGCTCATTGCTATGGAGCGAGAATCTATGTTACGGTAAACACTATCATATACGATGAGGAACTAACTGAGGCAGAAGCACTTATACATAATCTTTATAAAATAGGCGTGGATGCACTTATTGTTCAAGATACTTCAATTTTTAAACTAGACCTACCTCCTATCGCAATACACTCAAGCACACAGGCAGAAAATAGCACACTGGAAAAGGTAAAATTTTGGGAGAGCATTGGTTGTGAGCAAGTGGTGCTAGCACGTGAGTTGAGTTTGGAGGAGATTTCGCATATTCATAAAAATACTTCTGTTCGCCTAGAGGCGTTTGTGCATGGAGCGCTTTGCGTTAGTTATAGCGGAAAATGTTATGTAAGTCAGGCACTTACAGGCAGAAGTGCCAACAGAGGCGAATGCGCGCAGATTTGCCGTTTGCAATTTGACTTGCAAGACAGAGAGGGACATTCGTTTGGCAAGAAACATTGGCTTTCGCTAAAAGATTTCAATGCGTCTTCTCATGTGGGCGAAATGATAGATGCGGGCGTGAGGTCGTTTAAAATTGAGGGGCGATTGAAAGATATTTCATACGTGAAAAATATTGTGGCGTATTATAGAGGCAAGATTGACGAGGCGCTTAAGTCTAGACCACAATTTAAAAAGCAGTCTTTTGGCGAGTGCACTTATACTTTTGAACCAAATCCATACAAGAGTTTCAACAGAGGATTTACTTCGTTTTTCTTGAACGGAAGACAAAATTATATTTTCCAACCTGTGAGTCCAAAGTCTTTTGGCGAGCCTATTGGCACAGTGAGCAAAGTGGATGGCAAAAAGATTTGGCTGAAAACTTCTCATACGCTAAACAATGGTGATGGTTTTTGTTTTGTAAACTCGCGTGGCGAACTAGAAGGTTTCAGAGCAAACACTGCAAATGGCAATCTTATCACCTCAGCTGAAAGTGTGAAAATTGCTGTTGGCGACAAGGTTTACAGAAACAACGACGAGGCGTTTAACAAGGTTTTGGGAGTGGAAAGTGCCAAGAGAAAAATAAAGATAAACATCGCCGTGAACGACAAAACTTTCCGTTTTTCGTTTGGCGAATATATCTCAGAATATGTTTACGAAGGTGAGTTAGACAAGGCTCAAAAAGACCCTTCTGCTTATATTTCTACCCAACTTAGCAAACTTGGAGACAGCATTTTTGAGGCAGGAGAAGTGAATGTTGATACTTGTTTTTTCTTCCCTGCATCTATTTTAGGAAATATCCGTAGAACACTATGCGAAGAACTTATTTTAAACATTAGCAAATCACTACCTTCGTCTAGTATTCTACCTACTAAAAACAATGTAGAATTTCCACTTAAAAGCGATAGTTATTTAAACAATATTGCTAACGCCAAGGCAATGCAGTTTTACTACGACCATGGTGCAAAAGTGTCGGCTCGTGCCTTTGAAGTAGAACCAAAAGACGATGCCACATTGATGTTTTGCAAGCACTGCATCCGCTTTGCATTGGGGGCTTGCCCAAAAGAAAATCGGGGACTTCGACAAGCTCAGTCACCGATTAACGAGCCCCTATTCCTTATTCACAAAAACTACTACCTACGCCTTCACTTCAACTGCAAAGACTGCGTGATGGAAGTAAGAAAAGGATAAAAAAAGAGGAGACCTTATTAAAAATCTCCCCTCTCTTCACTATTATGGTACCAATATAGGTTTTTGTTTGTATTTTTCAATGAGTGAGATAAAATCTGGATGATTACGAATGGCATCCATATCGTCATCGTGTTCTATGTGAGCAAATGCACGATATCCTTTTTCAAAAGACACACGTAGTGTTGCGATGGACTCATCCAATTTTCCCATTCTAGATAACAGACAAGCCTTATCATAATAAGCACCAGCATCATTAGGGTCCAATTCTACCATCTTATTCATCCACTCAAGTGCCTCTGCATGTTTACCCAATAATAATAATGCAAAATGACGACAACTACCCTTTGTCACCAAAGTATCATTTGCCAACACCGCATTGAAATCTGCATTTGCAAGTTCCACTTTGCCATGCTTTAGATATTGCTCACCTCTCATTAAGAAAATATATGGGT
>JAXJWL010000123.1:0-40398 GCA_036308065.1 Paludibacteraceae bacterium | reverse complement strand
GGTTGTATATTGTTCAATCTATCAAAGAACTTTTTGCGTTTCATCATTTCTGTAACACAACTGCTATTCGCTTTTGCAGTGCGCCGTCTTGTTATCAAAACGGATTGCAAAGATAAGTCAAGTTTTTGAAACCACCAAACTTTTGAGGAAAATTTTTTCAAAAATTTTTAGAAGCGGTTAAACTTTCAATCTTTCAGCACGTCTAAGCTTTTGTTGTGTTGACCACTCTTGGTCGAAAAGCGAGTGCAAAGGTAGAGACTTTTGTGATAACTTCCAAATTTTTCGAGAAGAATTTTTACATTTTTTTTGCTGTAAAACGCCCATACTTCACAAATATCTAAATATTAAATAGTTACAAATTCCAAGTATGATTGAAACTGTAAGACACTTTCATCACTCCTTTCACATTTCCTACCCTATAATCTTCAATTAAGCGGTTTTCAAACCAGTTTGCGTATGCCGCATTACTATATTCACACTCCAATGCAACGTTCAATCCTTTATAATTAAACTCTACCGAAGCTGCTGTTTTTATTACATCTGCCACATTTGTACCAGTACCATAAAGTATAGAGCATGGTTTACCTGTACCAAAGTTTTTAAGATAACCAGCAAAAATATTTACTCGCCATTTACTTCCGTAGCTTGCACATGCGTATGTAGAGAGTTGATTCATGTTTGAATATTCGGCTTTCAAATTTTGTGCATCTTCACTTACCAACCCATATCCACCAAGTACTATTAAGTGAGAAAGGTTTTGACCTCCTAGTACACGAGCATTAAAAAGCCATTTATCTTTTTTGTATTCTGCATACGCTGTTCCCGAAAAACTATGCAACGAAACTGGTCGAGTTGTAGTTCCTTTTTCAGAAGTAAATGTGTGATCTATATTTAAACAACGATACTCGCCCATCAAACCATATTTCCATCCATTGCTATTTCCAGACAAACCAATCACTGCTTCTGGACGAATTCCTTTGACTCCTTCTGTAACAAAAGCAGCGGTAAGTTTTATTTCTGGCATAAACGCCAACTCATACCTCACTTGTGGAGAACGGTTTAGGAGTCCTGAAGGTGTACCACCATTTAAAGTAAGGACATTTGGAAAAACACCACCGTAGTATGGATGCCAAGTTTGACCTACCATAAACGAATGATTTTTATAATTGACAAATGTATATGCATGACGAAGGCGGAATATATCAATATAGGTAGCAGTGCCACAAAAATCACCTTCTATATGCGCACCCAACGACAAATCTTCATCCCTTTTGTAGGTATACTTCAAACCAACGCGCGAGGTAATTGCTAAAAATGCAGCATTCACCTTATCATTTTTATCAAAACCATAGTCGTCCAACTCGATTGGCTTCGGATAAAGACTAATAATACCACCTTTTGCTTCATAATTTTCTCTACTATTTACATACATCTCGCTTCTTGCAAATCCATACAAATTTAACTGATGTTTGTCTACTTTTACTTCTGAAGCAAGGTCTGCAGTTTTTAGTGAATCCACTGTTTGTGCGAACGCACAAAATGACACTAACGTAACTAAAACTGATAGAAATAACTTTTTCATCTTACTACTCTATTTATTTGGTGTGCAAAGTTACAAAAATTCACAAACACCTCTAACGAAACACTATAAATTTGCTCAGCAATAAACAACAAAAAAGCCCGATTCAAAGAACCGAGCTTTATTTGTTATGAATAATGTTTATTATTCAGGTTTACATGCAGACCAAACATATTTAGCTGCGTCTGTTAAATCAATAACGATGTCTAATTCATCACCAAGTTTGTTGTTAGCAAGACCTCCATTCCATTCTTCAGCACCTGTTTCTTCGTTTAGAACCCATTCTATTGGTTGGTTAGCCCAGCTACCTTCTGTACTTTGGAATTTGAATTCCATACCTGGAAGACCATTTTCTACAGTATATGTATATGTATTTTCGTCAACTTGTTCCATTGGAGTAACTTCACCATCCCATACACAACCTGTGATGTTACCAGATAGGCCTACAGTTGTACCTTCTGTACCACAGTAAGTAGTTTTTAGAGTAATTTTGTATGTGAAAGTTTCAGCACATGGGGTAACGAATTCAATAACTTTTAGAGCGATAACTTTACCACCAGCAGCTTGAAGCATCATTAGGTTGTTAGGGTTACCACCGTCAGCACCACCTTGTACATATTCTGCAGCGTCGTCTAGGAATTCATAACCTTGTTTTGGTTCATATGTCCATTCACCGTTAGCACGGATTTTGAAGTTAGCTTGGTCAACGTCCATAGCAGGAACAGTTACTTGGAACCAAGAAGTAGTACCTTCTACGCGAGAGAATTTCATTTCTGGAGTATCTTCCCAAACACCACCAATACCCATTAGGTAAAGTTCAAATTCTGCGCAAGAAGCGTTTTCGATTTGGAATAAGAAAGTTGTTTGGTCAGCAGCTGGGTTAGCAACTTCTGGTTTGTCTTCTGGTTCTGGTTCATCGTCACCTGGATCTTCAGGAACAACGATATCACCACCACCAGGTTCATCACCTTTGTCACCGCAGCTTGATAGAGCTACTGTCATTGAGAATGTAGCGAATAGAGCTACAACTGCCCATAATAATCTTTTTGCTTTCATGTTTAAATAAATTAAATGTTTAGTAAATTAGATTGATTTCAATTTTATAAGTGCAAACTTCGTACTTTTTTTTCATATAAGCAAATTTTTTGCTACAAAAATGTTACAAAAACCGTATTTTTAAGAATTTTAGTAAACGATTGCAAAATATTATTTCCTTAAGTCTATAAATTTAATCACTTTTCTACTTGTTTGCGGCATTTGAGATTTTAGGATAAGTTCCAATGGTTCAAAGGTGATTTGAGGGGCAACTCGCACCTTGCTACGGAACACATTCTTTATTTGTTTTACAAATTCGTCAGACTTGTTGTCGCTCGCCAAACGAATCAAAATCTCATCTGTATCTAGAGAGTTGGTATATGCTTCTACTATATACGCCTTCACTTCTGGGATATTATCCAAGATGTCGTATAATGCAGGTGGATAAAGTGTAGTGCCTTTGTATTTTATCATTTGACCTTTGCGACCAATAATCGGACTTAGTCTATATGTGTTTCTGCCGCAGGCGCAAGGTTCTGTATAATGATAACAAATATCACCTGTTTTGAATCTAAGTAGTGGCATACCTGTAACGCCCAAAGTGGTAATAGTCACTTCTCCTGCCTCGCCTTCGGCAACTGGTTGGTTGTTGTCGTCGAGAAACTCTACTATGATTAAATCTACTGGGATATGACCGCCTTTGTACTCTCCACATTCTGTAAATGAAGATTGCATTTCTGTAGATGCGTATGTAGAATGTAGTTTAAGTTCTGGCCATCTTTCGTTTATTTGTCTTCCGAGTGTATTTAGTTCTAGATTTGGATTTCTAAGTGATTCTCCTATACAAATTGCTTTTTCTAGCGAAGACTTTCTAAAGTCGATGCCATTTGCTTCGGCGTAGTCCATCAATTTAATAAGGAATGAAGGCACCACCATACAAACATTTGGTTTTATTCTATTGATAGTGTCCCATTGAAGTTCTGGAATACCATTGCCTACCCTAATTACTCCCATGCCAAGTTCTCTAGCACCTAAAAAATATGCAAGACCTGCCATAAATCTGCGGTCTATGGTGGTCATAAGTTGCATTACATCTTTTCTGCTGCAACCTGTAGTGGTGAAAGATGCTTTTTCGTTGTAAGAAAGTCGTTGTAGGTCGTTTTCGGTAAGGCAAAATGTAACAGGGTCGCCTAATGTGCCAGATGTGGTGATATAATCTATCAAATCTTCTTCTGGGCAACAGATAAAATCTTTGTTGTACAACTGAAGATCTTTTTTCTCTGTAACTGGAATTTGTGTTAAATCTTCCAATGTTTTTATCTTGGCAACATCGATATTGTGCTCCTTAAACAATCTTTTATAATAAGGTGAGTTTGCATTAAGGTAAGATAAAGTTTCTTGTAATCTTTCTTCTTGATACTTTTTTATCTCTGCCTTTGATAAAAACTGAATATTAGGGTCTGCTTTAAACATTATTTTGAGTATTTATAATACAAATTTAATGATATTTTATGACAATATTTCCATTTGGAGACAATCTTTTCTTAAATTTTTCTAGTAAAATATTGTCTTCTGGGGTAAGTTCACTTGCTTTGGCTTGATATATAATCACATCTACCTCTGGCAACTCATCAATAGTGCTCAAATCGGCAAAGAAATTTACTTTTCTTCCTAAAACTGAGTTTTGAGCAATTGAATATTCTTCTTCAGATGCTGAATATGCATATACTTTTCTTTCGTCTGATGTGATAGAAAGCATCAAAGCAAGGTCGCCATGACCACAATTTATATCTAAAACTGTGGCATTTCTTGGTACTTGACTTACAATATCGTTGTACCAATTGTGTTTTAGGCAATTGAAATATACAGAATATTCGGTGTCTCTATCTTTAAATAAATATTGCCTAATAAGGGCAGATTTAAAGTATTTATTTTGTGGAGTATCGTATCTAGCCCTCATAGTTTGAAGATATGAGTTTAGATAATTTCTCACATTTTTGGTTCTTTCTTGGTATGTTGTTCCGTATGTATTGTCTTCTGGAGTGATTCTTGGTAGAATATCCATTTGCATAATGCCTGGAGCCACATATTGAGGCTGAACTTTTGAGAATATCATACCTGAACCATAAAGCACTGCTGGAATAATATCTACTTTGTATTTTTCTGCTAAATAGAATGCCCCTTTGTGGAAACGGTGCACTTTTAGGTCTTTTGACCTTGTTCCTTCTGGGAAAATAAGCACTGAAAGGCCTTTATCTAGGGTTTCTTTTACTTTTTCATCTATATTTTCAATACCTGAATTGGCTGGTAGATAACCTGCAATGCGCACAATAAGTCCAAATAGTGGAGATTTGAACACCCAACCTTGTGTGACCACAACCACAGATGGATTTATACTAAACACCATAAGTAAATCTACCAACGACTGATGATTTGCCACTATAATGGCTGGTTTCTTGAAATCTTCTCCGTTGCGGTTGATTTTTAGTTTTACTCCAAAGGCTAAAGCGATGGTAGTTTGTGCAAAAAATGCAAGCAATCTTCTGAAAATGTATCTTTTAGTATTGAATTTCACTGGTAGTAGCAATGACAAGAACATTACTAAAGGTAGCATGATGCAACCTGTGCCCACTGTAAGGAACACGACTATTGTCCTTAATAAACTGCCTATAGTATGTGGAAGACCTGCTTTTTCTGCTTCGCCAGAAATAAAAATTCTAAATAGTAGTGGTTGAATGGTGTATGAAACTAGCATCACCACAACTATACCTAGTAAGGATACCACGCCAAGAGAGTAAATGGCAGGGTGTTTAGCAAAAACAAGCACTCCCATACCTAGTATAATCATAAGCACAGAGAAGAAAATGGCTGTTTTGTGCATTATGAGCATTCTATGCTTGTGTTTATAGTCGTTTATCAAGCCATCTAGGATAAATATACTAAAGTCGTCGCCTATACCAAAGATGAAGGTGGAAAGTATAATACTTATTATATTGAACTCTACATTGAAAATAGACATAAAGCCAAGAATTATTATCCAACTTATGTACATAGGTAGGAACGCAAGTAGGGCTAATTCTATTCTGCCGTAGGAAATAAGTAATACAATAAATATTAGTGCAGATGAAATGCCAAGTATAAGGTTGAAGTTGTCTGTAATGTCTTCCGCCATAGTACCGATGAAATAGCTTCTATCTATAACGGATGCTAGATTGGTAAGCAAAGGATAAACTTCTGCCTTGTTGTTTTCATATTTGAAGAAAATATGTGTAGTAAATAAATTTACATCGTTGTGTGATTCTATAAAGGTAGAAAATAGTGTTCCTCGTATAGAATCTACCATATTTTGTGGTTTATATTCTTTGTTTATGATATTTATAAACTCACTAAAGGTGTTTTCTTTAAAGTTGTTTTTGGTAGAAGTCTCATTTATAATTCTTGTGGCGTACTCTTTCTTTTCTGCTGTCCAAAATGAGTTCCATCTATTGATTTTCTCTATTTGCTCGTCTTGTGTAAATATGAAATCTGCCACTGATGCAGACTTGCTAATAACAGAATCTGCTAATAGTGAGGTTGTTATTTCTTTTACTTGTTTGTATTTAACTATTGCAGAGTCTAGGGTGGAAGCATGTGAAATGGCTAAAATAATCTCGTCTGATGATGTTTTTTTCTCCAATTCCACTTGAGATTTATGCAGATGTTCTGGCATAAAGTTTAGGTCCATCATATCAGAATTGAAACCTACATTTTGGTATGTAAACAATCCTATTACAGTGGCTATAACAAGTGCTGCGATTAGAAATTTGTTTTTATCGTACGCATAGCCATTGATTTTATTGATAATTCTAATGCCAATGGTAGATGACTCTGCAGTTTCTTTTTTAAGGAAATGTGGTAAAAAGATAAGGCAGAATATGCAAGTGCCTAAAATATTGGTAGCTGCAAAGATGCCAAAATCTCTTAGAAGTGCAGAATTTGTAAATGTAAGACCAACAAAAGCACCTATTGTGGTAACACTACCTATTGTGAGTGGATATGCTAATTCCTTTATAAGTTTCTCTGCGTCAGAAGAATAGAAAGAGTGTGACAATACATGAATAGAATAACTCAATGCCACACCGAGTATAATACTTCCTAAACCTATGGCTATGAGTGAAATACTGCCTTTAATGAGATAAATTGATGCTAATGAGAATAAGAAACCATATAAAATAGGTACAATTAATAATATAATTGTCCTTTTGTTTCTATAAACAAGTGATATTAAAAGAGTGATGGCTACTAATGCTATGGTGATAGTAAGGATAAGGTCGCTATTGACCTGTCTTACATTGTAGGCTGCCACTGCAGGAGTGCCAAAATATGAAACTTTGATATTTGAAAGTTCGGAATTGAGACTTGCTATAACATTTTCTATAGAAGTGGTGAGTTCGTCATTTATATCTGAAGCATTTGCTCCGTCGGCTGATTCTAAAAACACATAAAGTGTTTTGTAGTCATTTGAAAATAAATAGTCTTCAAATATTGTGTAATTGTCGTAAGCGTTTAGTTTAGTGAGGTTTAACAGAGTTTTTCCTCCTATCCATAGTGGGTCTTTCAATAGGATTTTCTTCACTCCCACCCCCATGGCAGATGTGAGTTTGCTATAGTTTTCTTTCATCACTTCATTGCACTTATCGGCTGTGAGAAGTGAGTCAAGTGTCTTATAATCTGCTTCTTCTAAATAAAGAGGGAGATTTTCGTAGATAAAATTTACTGTATTTTCGTAACTTTCTGTGTCGATGGTAGTGTTTAAAGAAAGTATGTGTGAAGAGTCTGACTCTGCCCAAAGTCTTTCTTTAAATTGCTCTGCAACATCCATCAATTCGTAGGTTTCGGCATCTTCGGTATCTATCATTACCACTATTCTATCTGCCACCTTTAAATTGTTGAATATCATTTGGGTTTCCTCACTTTCTGGAAGAAAAGAGGTAATGTCCATCTGCATGCTTAGTTTGGTAGATAAAAATCCCATTAACAATACAGATAAAACCAATACAAACCACATAAATGGCTTGTGATGAGCAAAATATCTATAGATTTTAACGAACAGCATTCTTTCTAAAAATGGATAGAATTAAATAAGCAAGGATAAAAAATGTAAGAAATAATATTACAGAAAGTGCACAAGCGCCCAAAATATATTGCCAAAGATTTACCATGACAGACTCCATTGTAACTTGTTCTAATAGTAGAGTTACTGGATTTCCCAACAGCTTACAGCCTAAAAAGTAACTGCCAAAAAGGATAAATGGTATCATTGGTGGTATGCTAATATTGGAAAATACCACTGCTATTACTTTGTTCAATTTGGTAAGGTGCGCCACTGCTATAGCTATCCACATTTGGTATCCCCACGCTGGCAACACTCCACAACCTGCGCCTAATGCTACTGCAAGGGCGATTTTAAAATTGGATTCACCAGAGTTGGTGATGTTTTTGCTTATAAATTTCTTTACATTTTCCTTGTTTAGTGAATTGATAAAGCGCCATGGATAGTAAAATAGCAACGCAAGAAGCACTAAATAGGTGTTTAATATAGAGATTTTTGTAAAGTCTCTTAGTGGTTTGAAGTGAGAAACACGCTCTTCTGCTTTTGGATAAAATACTTTAATTGGCACGTTTTTTACTAGAAGACCTTTCCATGCTGCACGCACTATCACCTCTACCTCAAATTCGTAACCACGTGTAATAAAGCGTGTTGAATTGATAAAATCTAGTGGATAAAGTCTAAATCCAGACTGAGTATCTGAAAGTGTTATACCTGTTTCTACCTTGTACCAGAAGTTTGAAAATTTGTTTGCAAAGGTATTTTTTGAAGGCATATTCTCTGCTTGCAGATTTCGAGCACCTACAAGTAAAGAGTTTGGATTTTCTTTTATTTCATTGATAAATACAGGTATATCATCTGCGTAGTGCTGACCATCGCTATCTATGGTAATGGCATATTTATAACCTAAATTGATGGCTTCTCTTAGTCCTGTTTTTAAGGCATAGCCTTTACCTCTATTGTTTTCGTAAGAAACTACATGAATACCTTCTTCTTTAGATAAAATATCTGCAGTAGAATCTGTTGAACCGTCGTTTACCACCATAATGTTTGGTGAATATAAACGCACAGCATCTATCACCTGTTTTAGGGTTTTCTCATTGTTGTATGTGGGAATCAAAACCACACACTTAAGTTCTTTTATGCTAGTAAATGTATTTTCCACGCTTAGTGTATATTAAATACAGAAAGGTCTATCTGTTTGTTAAAAGTCTGATTTGTAAAGGTATATTCTGTAAAATCCTCGGTTGGTTCAATCATTTTTAGTGTTTCTAGAGAAAAGTCTACTTTGTTGTATCTAAGCTCTATTTTACTAAAATATTTTTTAGAACTACCTTGCATATTTATGGTAAGAATATACTGAGTTTGGGTGGTTTCTATGTTGAGATTTTTTACATTCCCGCCACTTATTTTTGTAAAATCTCCTGTTACACAAGATTTTAAAAGATTGCCAAGTTGAGAAATCATAGGGTTTGACTTTCTGCTACCAGAGAGTTTATCTTTCCCTATTTTCATTATAAAATCGTCTCCGTTCATTAGGAGAATATCGTTGTTGTTATATTTTAAGCAAACTTTATCTTCTGCCACATAATAAAATTTGCCATCTCTTACTACGTCTTTTTCTATAAACTGAGAAGATTTTGTTTCTTTAAAATCACTCTCTATGCTAGTAATAGATGATGTATTTGTTTTGATTTTTTCTAAAACATCTTCATTTGCATATAAAAAAGACGAAAATATCGTAAACAATAATATGGTAAAAATTCTATTTATCATAATAATGTGACTTTATGACCAGATTTTTCTATGTTTTTTAGTAATGCTTCTAGAAGAATCTCACTTCCTTGTCTATCGTCGTGCAAAAGAATAATATCTCTTCCTGTGAGTTTTTGAGATACTCGTTCTGCTACTTGAAGTCTGTCTTGAGACATATTTGTGTCTAGAGAGCGAATATTCCAACCTATAGTTTTAAGATTTAATTCTTCTACCACTTTGCCTACATTTGGGTTGGTTACGCCAAAAGGAGGACGGAATAAATCTACTATTTCTCCAGTGATTTTTTCTAAAATTTCTTTTGTATCCCACACTTCCTTGTGCATATTGTCGTATGCAAGAATTGGGAATATTGGTTTGTGTGTATATGAATGTATCCCTATTTTATGACCTTCTGCCACTATTCGTTGCACTAAATGGGGATGTTTTTCTGCTTTTTCGCCTATTATAAAGAAGATTGCTTTTGCATCATATTTTTTTAAAACATCTAAAACTTTAGGTGTTTGAATTTCATCTACCCCATCGTCGAATGTTAATACCACGCCAGGAGTATCTGGTTTGCAAATGGCTTTAACATATACTCCAGACCCTATATAATATGAAGCATATACAAGAAATAATATTAATAAAACGAGTATACTAGACAACATATAAATGTATAATTGTTGGTTGACAGTCTAAATAACTATTGTAAATATGTGTTTCTTTACTGAAATTGTTTAAAGCATCAAACATTACTGCGGCTGATGCTGTGTGGAAAATACCACAATCTTTGTAATTGTTGTAAACAAGATTGGTGTATTTTTTTGATAGTTCTTCTTGAGAAATTGGTTCTGACAAAAACTCAGGAAGAGTGATACCTGCAATAGTGTTTGGTGTTTTTTCTTTAGATAAGACAAAGAAATATGCGCCTTCACCTAGTTCTTTGCCATTCCAAAGTCTTAGTTTACTTAAAACTTCTTTTAAAGTAGGTGTATTGAAATCAAACGCTCCAACTAAAACATTTTTTGCTTCGTCGTTTTCAATCAACAATACTGCATCTAAAATGGCACTTTCAAGACTACTACCTCTATGTGTGTAGGTCATATTATAACTATGATTTTTACATAAAAGCGCAATCTGACCACCTACTGTATTGAATGTAGATTGGATAAATGGCGTAGGGTTTAATAGGTCCTCGTTGTTTTCTATAATAATTTTCAAAAATTTTTCGCTATCTGCCAAGCATCCTAGTCCTGTGGCAGTGATGATAGCATCTATATTTTCACTTCCTACCTTGTTTATACACTCTATACCTACAGACACGCCATGTTTCACAATTTCACTCATGCGTCTGCGCACAACTGCATTGGGAATCAACTCTTTAATATCAGTTGTAAGAGTATTGTGAGATGATATTGCATTGATATATACCATTTTACTTGCCGAAAATTAGAGTTGAACAATTGCCACCAAAGCCAAAAGAATTGCTCATTACGGTGTTGATTTCGTTGTTTTCTGAGAAATCGGAATGAGGAATAAGTTTGTGCTCTATTGGCTCGCTAAAGTTTAAGTTTGGATAAATAGCCCCATATTTTATAGATAGCAGAGAGAAGACTGCCTCTATAGAGCCTGCAGCAGCTAAACAGTGACCTGTAAACGCTTTGGTTGAGCTAAAATGAGGAACTTTTTCTGTGAAAATGCGTTTTATTGCATTGCCTTCTGAAAGGTCGTTGTTGCCTGTGGCAGTGCCATGCACATTGATATAATCTATATCTGAAGGGGTAATATTTGCTTTCGCAAGTGCATTTTTCATAGAACGAAATGCGCCTTCACCCTCGTCTGATGTAGCAGTTTGGTGAGTAGCATCGTTGGCATTGGCATAACCCAATACTTTTCCATAATTTGGTTTCTCAGACTCACGTTCTAGTACCAAATATGCTGCTCCTTCGCCTAAATTTAAACCTGCTCTAGTGTTGCAAAATGGTCTGCACTCTTTGTCGTCTAAGATTCTTAGAGATTTAAAACCATTTAAGGTAAACTTGCATAGAGCATCTGTGCCACCTACTACAACATAGTCTAGAAGTCCCATATTTAGCATTCTGCAACCTAGCATAATGGCATTGGCACTAGAAGAACATGCTGTTGAGATAGTAGTGGTGAAATCTTTAATATTCAAGTATTTAGCAATACATAGGGTACTATCTGCACTGTCGTGACGCATGATTTCACTAAGCGAACCATTTTCAAGCATGTTTGGATAAATCTTTTCGGTAATATCCATTCCTCCCACTGAAGTGGCAGATATAAGACCTACCCTGCCAGAAGAAATATTTGCATTTTCCAATGCTTCTTTGGCTGCAAGCATACCAAGAAGTGAAGTTCTTGAGTATTTTTTTCTACTTGGAATGCCCAGTTTTGCTTTTAACTCTTCGTTTGTAAATTTTAGTGCGCCCACGGGTACGTCGTGATTGGTTTGGAAATTGCTTATCTTTCCAAGACCGCATTTAGACGACTTCAAGGAGTTGTAGTTTTCTGCAACTCCTATTCCCAATGCTGATACTATACCTATGCCAGTAACTACTATCATTTAGTTCTGTTTTCTGATATGAATTTTGCTAATGTTTGAATTGAATAGAAATGTTCTCTTGATTCTTTTGGATTTTCCATTTTGATACCATATTCTCTTTCTAAAAGTAGAATAATTTCAAGTACGTCGATAGAGTCAAGACCAAGACCATCGCCAAATAATGGTGCATCTGATTCGATGTCTTCTGCTGTAATTTCTTCTAGATTAAGAGCTTCTATAATCTGCTGTTTCAATTGTAATTCTAATTCTTCCATAATCTTATTTCTTTTTTAATAGTTTTAATTCACATTTATAATTGTCGCCTAATAAATCGCACCAACCGTAGATAACCATATCTGCAGTGCCACGTTTTATCAATGATTTTGCGTATTCGTATGAGAAACCACCTTCTTTTTCCTGCACTATGAATGTGTTTTCTCCTTGGATTTTGTTTTTGATACAGATTTCTCCTGAAACAATATTTGCTAATGTATAAACAAAAATGGCTGGAGAAGCTGGTTGTGAAGCGTTTAACAACTCTTGATGCTTAATATCTGTGTCTAAAGAAGATGATTTGTTGCTCAAAATGATTGCAACTTTTGTTTTATCTTCGATAAGTGCTTGCTCTGCTAACAATTTTTCGGCACATACATAACCTAGTTTTGATAGGCTGTCCATCTTGAAAAATTTCATGTTGGCAGCACCTAGATTTTTGTATTCTACCCTAATATTTTCAGAGAAATCTGCATTGCCTTCTAACGAAACTGACGACACTTCCTCTATTTCACAATCTTGTAGTGAAGCATTTGTTTCGGTTTGCTGTTTTGATAAAATCATTGCAGCATTGCAACCTCCGAAGCCTGAGGCTATTTTAAGGCAAGAGTTGCCTACAGTAATTTCGGTGTGAGTGGCATTGATATTGAGTGGCATAGGAGTGCCAAGTGTTTCAAAGCCTTTTGTGCCAAATACTATATTGTTTTTTAGTTGCCAAACAGAAAGGATAGATTCAATCACGCCACAAGCACCCAATGTGTGACCAAAATATGGTTTTAAACTGTTGGTTAATATCTTGTTAAGTTCTGCCCAGTTTATAGCTTTGCTCTCCATTTCGTCGTTGTAAACTGTGGCTGTGCCGTGTGCGGAAATGAAACTAATATCTTCTTTGCTAATGCCAGATTCTTTTATGGCTTTGTCGATGGCGTAGAAAAGACCGTCGCCTGTTCTTGATGGACCTGATATGTGGTTTGCATCATTTGTGATGGCACCTGCAAATATCGAAACTTGATTTTCCTGTGTAGGAGTATCAGAAAGTAGTACAGCACCACACGCTTCACCCATAGAAAGACCATCGCGTTTTTCGTCGTATGGGATACAAGGATTGGCACTTACAGACTTAAATGCTTGAAAACCAGTAACAACAAACTCTGATAGCAAATCTGCTCCAACCACTATTACGTCTTTAGACTTCCCTTCTTGGATAAGTCTAGATGCCATAATAAGCGCAGAAATACCTGAAATACAGGCATTTGAAATTACTATAGGAGTGGTTTTAATATCTAGAGCAGTAGCAACTCTCTCTGCCATTTTGCTTAAATAAACAGGTTCTGAAAGTGTACTGTCTGTGGTTAATAAATCGATATTTCCTTTGGTAGTAGAAAATATAATTTGTGCCTGAGAAAGGTCTTTGTTTACTTGTTTTTTAAGGTTTTCTATAGCAAAAATCATTAACGATTCTAGCTTTGTGCTATCTGCACGCATAGGAATATCTTCCCAAGATATAGGAGCTGCAATGAAGTGATTTTCTCCTATATTGTGAGGCTTAATGCCTGATTTATAGTTTAATATGGCTTGGGCATTGGTTTCTGTACCACATCCCAATGCGGTGACCATATAGTCTGCTATCCAATTTACTTTATTCATTTATTTCCAGAAGGAATAAAAATTAAACCATTGTTGAGGGTATCTTTTCACTGTTTCCTCAAGGAGTTTTAGATACTCGTTGAAGATTTTTTCTTGATAATCTTTTGCTGAGAGTCCCTCTTTATTGTCTACATACTTAAAGATAAAGTTGTAAGACATCTTTTCTCTCATGGCAAAGTATATTACCACTGGAGTACGAAGTTTTGACGCCATTAAGAAAGGACCTTCTGGGAAATCTGCCTTTCTTCCCAAAAATTCTACTTCTCTTTTGCGTTTTTCGTCTATATATCTGTCGCCTTGAATACCCAAGATTTCACCATCGGCAAGCGCTTTTTTCACTCGTAAAATGGCTTCTATAGAATCTTCGTTGATTGGAATTATCTTATAGCCAGGGTTTTCGCCAGATTTTTCTATTACATTTTTAATTCTCTGATACTCTGCATCTACCATAAGAATATTCATGGTCTTTTCGTATTTTGAGAATATATGTGAACCCACTTCCCAAGAACCAATATGTGCGCCCATAAAGATTGCTCCTTGTGGTTTAGACATAAGTTCTATGGCCTGTTCGGCATTTTCAAAAGTGTATTTAAACTTATGTGAGAAACCATATCTAATGGCAACTTTATCTACTATAGTTTGTGCAAAGACAAAGAAATGCGAATATATTTTTAGAGAAGACTTTAAGACACTGTATTTAAGTATCTGTCTGTAATAGAACCAAATGGCTTTTCTTTCTTTGCGACATTTTATCACAAAAAACAATACTACGTATGTGAGATTCAAATATGCGAACCTCAATCCTAAGTATTTAAAAAAGAAGATAAATATTCTATATCCAAGCGGAGTGCCGTATGATTTACCTTCCCATTGTTTTTCTGCCATTATTTTGGTGCTTTATGACTTATAGTTAATACTTTTTTTGGACAAGAACTAACGCAACGTTCACATAAAATACATAGTTTATTGTCTACTTTATGCTTTTCTGCCACGTTTTTCATTATATCACTGCCCATTGGGCAAACTTTATTGCATTTTCCACATTTGATACACTCGTCGGACTTAACGGGTGTTATCTTTTGAAAAGAGAATTTATAAAACAGACTAGAAATAGTCATAAATGGGCATAGCATTCTGCAATAGAATCTACTTCCGCCCACATAACTCATTATCAGTCCTACAGAGATAATAAAAATATTTTGACCTATAATCCAATTTCTTCTGAGCAAAATATTTGCATTGTCGAAATTTGGGTCGGCAGGATTGGTAAATTGCCAAGAGACTAACACTGTGATGCCTATTAGCAATGCTATATAAAGCCACGCCAACCACTCTTTTCTTTTTATGGTAATTGGTTTTTGAGGATTTAGTGCTTCAAAAACCGCTCCGTCCCAGCATACTCTAGAACAAAATGCATTTCCACATAAAAATGGAATAATTAGTCTTGCTATCACAAACTGAATTAATGCACCTGTTACTATTCCTGCTTGAAAGTCAAAGAAAATTTGCTCAAACTGAAAATTTACTCCGAAATAAAGACTCAAACCGCCAAACAATAGCACTGCCAACACAATTTGGATAGCACGTCTTACCGCTTGCAAATACTGCGGACGAGCTATTACTATTACTCTGGCAATAAATTCAGTAAGGCCTATTCCCGAGAACAATGCAAAATATTGTATTCCTCTGAGACTACCTACTATTATGCCAATAATAGTAAAGATAGAGAAAATCAGAATTGGAACCGAATATTTTTTATATGTTTGTTTAAAAGATAACATTAAACAAACTTCTCTAATAGTTTTACTAAATCGTCAAATGTTTTTACGTCTTTAAAGTCTTGAGCTTGAAGTTTTATACCAAATTCGTCTTGGATTAAAACCACCATATCGACCACATCTAGACTATCAATGCCTAAATCTGATTGAATACTAGCCTCTGGAGTGATTTTTTCTGGTTCTATTTCAAACTCACTTACTAAGATTTCTGTCAATTTTTCTCTTATCATAAAAATGCAACTTAATTAGATAAATACTCTATAAGTTTTTCTATTTCTTTGTATTTTGGTGTATCTTCTACAAACGCAGGAACTAAATTTCTTACTTCGTTGTAAAATGCTCTGGTTTGAGTTGATAGTTTATCTTCAATTTTTAAGTAATCTACTGCTTGCGCCAATGCCATACAGTGAATAGACATTACTTGATATGCATTGTTTATCACTCTACCTGCGATAAGTGCAGAGTTGGTACCCATACTTACAATGTCTTGATTGTCGTTGTTGTTTGGTATTGAATGCACATACATTGGATTTGAAAGTGTTTGGCATTCTGCTGTGGTAGATGTGGCAGTAAATTGTGATGCTTGCAAGCCATAATTTAGCCCTAAAACGCCCAAGTTTACAAATGGAGGTAAGATTCCGTTTATTCTATCGTGGAAAAGATAGTTTAGTTGGCGTTCTACAAGCATAGTCATTTTGGTAACGGCAATTTTTAGTTTATCCATTTCAAATGAGATATAATCTCCGTGGAAGTTGCCACCATGATAAACCATTTTTGTTTCGTTGTCCACGATAGGATTGTCGTCGGCAGAGTTTACCTCTTCTACCAATACCTTTTCTGCATTGTTTATAGTCTCCAAGATTGGTCCTAAAATTTGTGGAATACATCTTAGAGAATAATATGGTTGTACTTTGTGTTCAAAAATACTTTCTTCGTGTTTGTTGTATAGTTCTGCGGCTCTATTTAGTAGCAATTTGCTATCTGCTGAGATTTCTCTCATTTGTTTTGCCACTTCGTTTTGACCTTCATGATTTTTTAAGCCATTTAACTCAGCTGTCATAAAGTCGTCGTATGAAGATGCAATTTCATTCATCAAAACTGAAGCAAGAAGTACTTTTTTGAATAATTTCTTTGCTTTGATAATGTTTACAGAACCAATACCTGTCATTACAGCAGTGCCGTTTGTGATAGCAAGACCTTCGCGTATAAACATTTTTAGTGGTTCGATGCCTTCTGCATTCATCGCTTCTATAGCCTTTACTCTTGCGCCTTTATAGAACACTTCTCCCTCACCGATTAAGGCTAAAGCTAAATGAGCAAGTTGAACCAAGTCGCCACTAGCTCCTACACTACCGTGTTGTGGTATTACAGGGATAATATCTTTGTTGATAAAATCTACTAATAGTTTTACTACATTGGTGTGAACCCCAGATTTTCCATTTAGGAAAGTGCATAGGCGTGAAATCATTGCTGCTTTTACACATTCTTTTGGAAGTGGTTCTCCAGCACCTGTAGAGTGACTTCTTATGATATTGTATTGCAATTCTAAAAGATGTTCATCTGAAACTCTGTATTGAGCCATAGGACCAAAACCAGTGTTTATGCCATAAATCACCTTATCTTTAGAAAACTCTGACAAAAAGTTATATGAATCTTCTACTTTCTTTAAATCTGCTTCACTTAGTTTTAACTCTTGACCAGAAAAAACAATATTTTCTATATCACACAAGTTCATACTTAATCTGTTTTTATTAATATTTTCTTAGATATTCCCAAATTGGGCCTTTTTTATTTTTCTTCAATCTAAACACATCCATCATTTCGTTGGCAGGGTCATCTGGGAAAATCCATGCTTTCTCTGTTGCCAACGCCATTTGTCTTACTTTTTCAAGGTCGAATCCTTGAGAAATATAATATCTAGGTTCTACCAAATCATCGTCTGCAGAGATTACACCTTCTTTAACTGCTATTTGATGCAATCCTGTATGAGGATAAATTCTCATGCCTATATATGGGAAATAAACGGTTGATTCTAAAAGTTTGGAATTATTTATAGTTTCTTCTATAGTTTTTTCAGTCTCACCATATCCACCCAAAATTAAGAAATGTGCATAATAAACTCCGTGTTTCACGCATAAGTCTGATGTTTTTTTTACATCTGCAAAGGTAAAATTCTTGCCGTATGCTTTAAGCGCCTCGTCGCTCAACGATTCTGTGCCAAACTCAATGTGGGTAAGTCCAGATTCTTTAAACAACTTCAAATGTTCTTCTGGCAGATTTTTTGGAGAAAAATAAGCACCCCAACGTATCTTTACATTTTCACTAATCAATCTGTTTGCAAGTTCTATATTGAATGCATCGGAAATATTGAATACTGAATCTGTGAAAAAGAAATAGTTTATGTTTTTAGTTTCTTTTAAACGCTTGATATCTGAAACTATCTTCGCTGGGTCTAATGTGCGGATTTTTCTACCATCTATCACAGGATATGAGCAATACACACAATTGTATGGGCAACCTCTTTTAGTTTGAATATTTAGCATGCCACTATATTTCCAATAATAGTCTACTAAATCTTCTTCAAAGTCTACATCTATAGAACTTACATAATTTTTGTGCGGTAGTTTGGCTTTCGCTTCGCCCGGAAGAATAAGTCCTTCAATATGCGAAATGTCTGCACCTTTGTCTAAACATTCAATCAATTCTTTGAGACTTTGCTCCCCCTCACCTTCTATACCGTAGTCTGCACCCATCTCGTCCATAAAATATTTTGGGAAGATAGAGAAACCAGCTCCGCCAATGCTCAATGGTGCAGAAGTAGCAGAACGCACTGCTTTTACTATACCTTTGTAATTTTCTATAAAGTTGCCTTTTTCTAATGAGTTTGTACCATCTACATTTCTGAAAGATATACCCACAAAGAATGGATTTTCTTCTTTTAGTTTCTCTTGCAACTGCTCGTTTGAATACATATTTGCATCCAACAAACTCACCTGAAAGTCTTCTGATAAATTTGCTTTTAAATATGTTTTCAAATAAGACAAACCAATAGGGTAAACCGGATATGGTTCACAAAATCTATTAGCTGAAATTAAAACTATTTTTTTCACTTTCAATAGGTTAACTCATTTGCCTATTACAACACAATAGACTTATTGCAAAATACAAAGATAAGTAAATAAAAATTAAAAAACAATATGAGAAAAACATAAAAAAACGGAGTCGACTCAAATAAAGAGCGACTCCGATTGTATTTAAGAATAGGGCTGGTTTTTAGAATACGTAACGTGCTGAAAGCGCGATAGCACCTTTCCATAGACCATTGGTATAGAAACCTGCACTTCCGTATGCACCCCATACACCGATAGTAGGACGATAGTCTACAGAAAGTTGTAGAGGGAACCAGAATTGATATTCAACACCAAGACGACCAGCTACACCACCGAAGCCCCAAATTTCATTGAAACCTTCAAAACCTGCAGTAGCACCAACACCAGCATACCAGTTCCATTCACCTTTATGTTCCCATGGAATCATAATATCACCAGGGTTGATCCAATCGTAAGTAGCAGATGCTGATAAACCAAGGAAACCTGGAAGACCTAACTCTGCTGAAACCATATTGCTTTCACCTAGAGCGTGTTGGTAAGAAACTTCAACACCGTAACCTATACGAGCACCAATTGCACGTGGTTGAGCAAAAGCTGCAGTAGCCATAGCTACCATAAATAATGATAAAAGTACTAATTTTTTCATGTTCTTAAAAATTTAAAAATGTTCAAATGTTATTATGAATGCAAAAGTATGTATTATAATTAGAATATTAAAATTTTTAACAAAAAATCTTTAATACAAAAGAAAGGGTTAGCCAGCGATTTGACTAACCCTTTTATTTTCAGATTTTTAAAATGTTACAATTTAGTAACAGAAGAACGAACGGTCGTTTGGTGCTTTCTCCATGAAGCGATATGAAAGTACCACCTCGTGGGAACCGCCAGAAACGTCTACTAGAGAAGATACGTTGATGTCGTAGCTATATGAGATACTAAATCCTTCTACTGAACCACCAATCATAATCTTGATTGCATCATTGTTTTTAAGACCTTCTGGTGTATAGAATGGCACACCACGATAACCTACCCCTGCCATAAAGTAGCGTCTGTGATACATCACGTCTATATCTATTTGGTGAGCTTGTCCTTGCCATTGATATAGGGCAGCAATGGTAACGTCGTCTTTGGCATCGTATTTTCCTAGACCTTTTGAGATTGGAATCATACCTGCAGCAAACACACTAAGTTTGAGTGGATTTGTAGTTTCTGCTTGTTCCATAAATGAAATCTTGTTGCCAAGCAAGTTGTCGGCATGTACACCACCAAAGAAATATGTGTGATAGAAAAGTATAGACACGCCTGCATCGAAACGCACCAATGATGTGTTTACTGGATTGAACGATGTGGTAGGAAGGAAACTTCCGTCTGGTGCAATTTGGTCTGCAAATATCATTTTATTTACGTCTATAGTTCTATAGAACAAACCTAGCTGAAGACCTGGACGGAAATACCAATCTGTGGTAAGTTGCACAGTATAGTTGTACTGTAGGTTGAACTCTGTTTGAGAAAGTATGCCTGCTGCATAGTTTGAGTAGGCAATATTTGCACCAAACGATGAACGCATAGGGTGGAAATATTGGTCGTAACCTACCACTGCTATGTGACCGCCTTTCAACGACGAGTACAAATTTCTATATGTGGCAAATGCTTTGCCTCCTAAGTTAAAACCCGCAAATGATGGTGCTACCATTGATGCGGTAGCCCATGGTTGCGACAACAAGAAGTCTTGTGACATGGCACCTTGTGCCAATAACAACACACTTACTAGTGATATAATTCTCTTTAACATTGTTCTCATTATCTTATCAACATTAAATTACCTGAATATTGGAAGGCGTTTCCATCTTTAAATCGACCTTCTGCTCTATATAAATACAAACCTTGGGCAGCACATTGGCCTAAGTAGTATCCGTCCCAACCTATGTATTGGTCGTTAGACTCAAATACTTTATTGCCCCAACTATTGTAAATTTCTAGTTTGTAAACATCTACATTGCGTCCTATTGGATAGAAGACGTCTAGTCGTCTTTCACCTTCTGAGTATAGACCACCGTTGCTGCTTTCTACATTTGGTGTGAATGCTGTTGGGAATACTAGGTAAGAATCTTTTCCTACTTTTATGTAATCTTCCATTACCAATGTATCTGCACATAGGTTGATGTCGCTTACTATATATGTGACGTCGTATAAGCCGTCTTCAACGTAGGTGTAAACTGGGTTTGCTTTGTCTGATGAGCCACCGTCGCCAAATAACCAGAAGTGATTTACGCCACCTTCTGTTTCGGTGTAGAAGTGTGCTTCTGCGTTTGGCACATAAAGTTGTCTTTCTGCTACGCTGAATGCTGCTTCTGGAGCTGGCAATACTTTCACTTCACCTTTAAATGAGTCTACTCTACCGTTGGCACTTGCTGTAAGTTTTACAGTGTATGTGCCTGGGTTTTCAAAGATGTGAATTGGACTACGTAGGTCTGATGTACTACCATCGCCAAATTCCCATTTGTATTCTGCATTACCAATGGTGGTATTTGTAAATTGTACTGTAAGTGGAGCACAACCTTCTGTGGTTTCCATGTTGAATGAAGCGATAGGTTCGTCTACCATACGTATCTTGATTTCGTCGTATGCTACACAGTCGTAACCTTCAAGTGTCCATCTCAATGTATTGATACCTGTTGCAAGACCGTTTACGTAAGTATTTGGATTGTGTGGGTCTTCGATTGTACCAGAACCTGCCACTACGCTCCAAGTACCTGTAACATCGGCATCGTTTACTACCCTAGCAGATAGGCGGAAACTTCCTGTGGTAGAAATACCGTCTGCTCCTGCGTCTACTAGTTTGTTCAAATCGTGTGACACAACTTTTACTTCTACTTCATTGCTACATTGTGGTGAGTAAACTTCCCAACGAATGATGTTTGTACGTTTGTTGCTCAAACCAGAGATAAGGGTCTCGTTGCTATTTGGACTTTCAATTTCACCATCACCTGCTATAAGTGTCCAACGTCCCATACCAAATTCTGGTTTAGGAGCACGAAGTGTCATAAAGTCTTCGCAAATGGTTAGTTCACTAAATTCTGGTTCTGTAATACCTGGGTCTTGGTTGGTCACTGTTACGATGTCGTAACCTACGCAATAACCGTCGCTTACATTCCATGCTAGTTGGTTGTCACCATACATTAGTCCTGAAACTTTTGAGTTGTTAAGTTCAGGTGATTCAAAGTTGGCATAACCACTCACTAGTCGCCATTCACTAGATACTGCACCTGGAGTTTTGGTTGCTCCAAGTATTGCTTCTGCAGAACAATCTGTAATAAAGTCGACACCTGCTTCTACGTATGGAAGTGGACGAATAACAAGATTTGCTGTGATAGGGTCTGCTTCTGTACAAATATTGCTTGGCACTACAGACACTACACTAGATAAAGCATATTTGTCGATTTGTACCATGATGCTACGTGTACCTTGTCCTGATAGGATATGATAACCTGTAGGCATTTTCCATTCATAGTTTGTAGCATTTGCCACCTCAGATACTGTAAGTGGGAAGATAGACTCGTCGTCACAAACGAATGGTGGAATAGTGATTTCTGCTCCTGAAATAGACATTGGTTTGTCTACTTGTACGTTGATAGCAGAAGAAACTCCTTCTCCACAATCATTTACACCCCATACCTTCACTGTACCGTCTTGAGCATTGTGAGAAACTTGTACTTCAATTGTATTTGAACCTAAACCACTCACAATATTGAAACCTACAGGAAGTGACCATTTGTATGAGGTAGCGTATGGGATTTCTGATGTGCTAAATGAGGCAACTGAACCTCTACATACCATATTTGCACCTAAAATAGAAGTTGCATCTTTTGGTAAAAGTCCCATTTGTACTTGTTGTTGTTTATCCAATTTGCTAACGCAACGTTTACCAGATTTAATGCTTTCAAATACGAATAGGTTTTCTGGTTTGTTTGGATAAATATCTAGCACTTCTTCAGCCTCGGTCATTTCGTGTTCAAACTTAAGTTCGTTTAAGTAATAAACCAAATGCCATGGTGCTTCGCCTGTGGCATGAAGATGTACTTTAAGTGGATTTGGTTCACAAATGTAAGGGTCGATATTTACCTCTAGGTTTGGATAAGTGTATGCTGTAATATCTACTGAATAGTCTACATCTACACTACAATTGTCGTTGCTTACAGATGTGATTGTGTATGTTTTTGTACCAACTTGAGTAGGTGTGATTTTCAAGAAATCTCTGCCTACATTGTATGGACCATCAACATAGTCTAAGTTGCCATCGGTATAGTGAATAGTCCAAGGACCTTTACCTGCAAAGATAATGTCGATAAGTGCAGATTCGCCAAGGCAACAATCTTCTTGTGCAGATACTATGGTGATAGCAGGAACTTCGTGCACGTCTACTTGAACGCTTTCTCCTAGCACTGCTTCACAACCATTTGCATCTACTACACTTATTAGTTTAAACTCTGCATCATACAACAATGTGTGTTTGTAAACATTCTTTTCTTGACTTGTGTTTACAGTAAAGATTTCGGTACCATCTGTGTACTGAATATCCCATGGTGCAAGACCGTTTACGTCTATTTGAATATCAAACTCTTCTGCACTACAAATATTTGAAGGACCGCTAATGCGAGCTGAAATTTCGTTTTTAGCATTGATTTGATATTCTTTTTGTATTGCACAACCATTTGCATCTTCAAAGTCTAAATAGTATGTACCTTTTGGTAGGTCTGTTTGGTCTTGGTCGTTTACTTTTACATTGAAACCAGACCATGTGAATGAGTAAGGCTCGATACCACCTGTCACTTCAATGTCTATTGCACCATTTTGGTCTTTAGAACAATTGTTGTGAGTAAGATTTGCTTTAATTTCTATTTCATCTGGTTGAGTGATTGCTTGGCTAAAGTCACTTGCCTTACAACCATTGGCGTCTACGATTTCTGCTGTATATGTGCCAAGTCCTAAATTGCCAATGCTTTGAACTCCAGATTTAGCAAAGTTTGGTCCTCTCCATTCTATTGAATATGGAAGCGTACCACCTGTTACATGAATGTTGATATTACCAACATTTTCGTTGAAGCAATCTAGTTCTGTTTTGCTTTCTAGAAGAGTCCAAGCAAGTGGTTGTTTTTCTGAAATGATGTATTGACGTTTGGTTTCTGCACCTTTTGTATCAATAATTTTAACATCATAAACACCTGCTTCCAATCCTGTCACTTGAGGTGATGTGGTTACATTTGAATAACCATTGGTTGAGTTCCATTCAAATGTATAGTTTGGAGTTCCACCACTTACTCTAAGTAGGATGCTACCTGTTTCACCAGCACATTTAATGTCGTTGATTTCTGGTATTACTGTTAAGGTTTCTGGTTGAGTTACTTCTATTCTTTCGGTGATTGTACAACCTACTGCATCTTCAATAGTAACATTGTAGTAGCCTGCAACTAAACCTGTCAACACTTTACCTGTTGCTGGATTGTGTGGGTTGATTGTAGGACCAGACCAAATGTATGTAAGTGGGTCTGTTCCACCTTGAGCATCTATTTCGATAAAGCCATCGTTGCCACCATGAACTGTAACATCTGTTTTGTTGATTAAAATAATTTGCATTGGAACAGAAGAACGTATGGTTACTTTATCTTCTGCCTTACATTTGTTTTTGTCTTCGATAAACACTTGGTAGTCGCCAGCACCAAGGTTTGTTAAGTGAGCTCCAAATCCTATTGGATTTGCAGTGTCGTAGTCTTTGTTCCATAGGTAAGTATATGGGATAGTACCACCTGTAACTGTAACATAAAGTTCACCATCGTCTACTCCACCGCAAAGCGCAAAGTCGCTTGGAAGAGAGGCTTTCAACTCTGCTGGTTGGTCGATAGTTTCTTCTTTTACAATTTCACAACCAGCGTCGTCTTTTACAGTAAAGATATATTTGCCTGCATAAAGTTGTGCCACATCTAGTGTTGTGGTAGAATAGGTTCCACCATCAAGTTTCCATTCGTATGAAAGGCTACCTGTACCACCAGAAACTGTTGCGTGAAGTTCGCCTGTTCTATCGTTGTAACAAAGCACGTCTTTAGAAGATGTTGCCACTAGCAATTCTTCTCTCTTGTCTAGTGTAAACACTTTTTCTAAAGTACAATTTAAGTCGTCGATAACTGTTACTTTGTAAGACTCACCATTGTATAGGCTGTATTGATTTTGTTCGTTTATCTTGTCTGATGGGATTCCTGCGCCTGTCCATAAATATCTATAAGGAGCAGTACCACCTGATACGTTGATTTCGATTTGAGCAACATTTTCGCCGTAGCATTTATTGTCTACAATAGACTCAGAAAGTGCCAATTTGCCTACAGGACCTTTGATTTCTTGTGAATAGGTATCGTGAGCACAATTGTTGGCATCTGTAAGTAAGATACTGTATGTACCTGCAGGTAGATTTTCTACTTTGTCTACATTTTCTGCTGTTACACCTACCCATTTATAATCGTATGGCATTGTACCTCCAGTGATTTCTACTGTGATGGCACCTGTTGCATTGCCGAAGCAATCTACAGATAGTTTTGAAAGTTCTGGGATGGTATTTACTTCAATTGCTTTTGGTTGTTTTACTTCTATTGTCTTTTCAACTTTAGCACCTGCATCGTCTTGAATTGTAAGTTTGTATTCGCCAGCAGCTAGACCATCTACTCTTTCGTCTGTATCAGCAAGTCCTTCCCAAGTGAATGTGTAAGGACTGATACCACCTTGTATATTTGAAAGAATGATGCTACCAGTGTTTTGACCAAAACATCTTACATCGTTTACTGTAATATCAAATTTGATTACTTCAGGTTGTTCAACTTCGATGCTTACCATAGCAGCACATTGGTTTTCGTCTGTTACTGCTACTGTATATCTACCTGCTGCAAGATTTGATACAATTTCTTTGTCGGCATTGTATGCTGGGTCTGCAGGGTTGGTTACTATACTTGGACCATCCAACCATTGTATTTTGTAACCAGAAGGTGCCATTGTGCCACCTGTTATATCTAGGTCTATAATACCATTTGATGCACCATGAATAGTCACATGACCTACATTGTAATTTATTTGTATTGGGTCTGGATTTTTAATGTGAACTATATCTGATGTTACAGCGCAACCATTTTCATCTTGTACTTTATATTGATATGTACCTTCTTTTAGTTTTGTTTGTGAATTTGAAGTAGAGATTGGTGTTGAGTTTCCTACTTCATACAAAGCGTAGGTATAAATACCACTACCGCCTTCTGCATACACCTTGATAGTACCATCATTTTCATCGTTGCAAGTAATATTTGTAGATTCTACTCTAACGGTGATTTCTTCTGGTTCTTTGATTTCTTTTGAAGCAGTAACTGTGCAACCAAGGTTGTCTTTTACCACTACTGTGTAAATACCTTTTTCCTCGCATGTAATGTTTGGCACTGCAGGGAATGTAGCGCCAGCCACTGTGCTAGTCCATGTGTAAGATACAGGAAGTTCGCCAGTAACTACTGCATTTATTGAACCATTTTTAGCGTCTTTACATTTAATATCTTCTGCATCTAGTGTAAGGGTTAGTTCTTTTGGATTGTTCATCTCAAATGTTTCTTCCCAAACACAACCATTGGCGTCGGTAGCTCTTACTGTATATTTTTCACCTGCTTTTAAGCCTTGTTGGTCTTCGGCGGTAGGATTTACTCCTACACCTTGCCATAGATATGTGTAGTTTGTGGTACCACCTTGCATTTCTAAATCAATAGAGCCATCTACACCATTGTGACAAATATTTTGTACTATAGTTGCATCTTTAAGACCAAATGCAAGTGCTGGTTGAGTTACTTCAACATCATGTTTGTATGTACATCCATTGGCATCTTCTACATTGATGGTGTAAATCATAGCTGGAAGATTGATTGCTTTTTGGTCGCTTTCTAGTTTTTCTGGTGCTAAACCTAGCCAATTTACTTTGTATGTGCCAGTGCCTGTTCCTCCTACGATATCTAGAACAATAACACCATCTTCGTCGCCATAACATTTGTTTTGAAGTACAGAACGTAGAGATGTGCTAACTTTTAGTTCTGGATTTTCTAAAACTACTAATTTATCATTTACTGTATTGCCGTTTTTGTCTGTGATGATATATTCGTATGTTCCAGCGACAAGACCATTCATTTCTCTCAATCCTTCACCTTCGTCTATTTTATTTCCACTCTCGTCGTTCCATATTATATAATAAGGTGTAGCACCGCCGGTAATATCCAAACTTATCACACCATTGTTTTCACCAAAACACTTGGTATTGTAAACAGTTGCTTCAACAATAATATCTGAAGGTTGGCTGATATTTACTGCAAGAGATGCTGTACAACCTTTGGCATCTGTCACTACTACTGTGTATGTACCAGCAACTAAGTCTTTAAGGTCTTCAAAGTTTCTATTTGTATCGTTGATGCCGTTGCCTGTCCAAGTGTAGGTGTATTCACCTGCTGCATCTTGAGTTCCGCCTTGTACTGTGATATTGATTTCACCTGTAGCTTGTCCGATGACTTGTACATCTACTTTGCTATCAAGTTTCACTGTAAGTGGATGTTCTGGTGCTTTTACATCGGTATATCCTTCTGCAACGCAACCATTCACATCTTTCACATGAATCTTATAATGTCCATTGCCCACTGTAGCTGTAGCATTTGGACTTACAACTACATCGCCTAGTGATGGGTCTATCTTTATCCATTCATATTCGTATGGACCTACACCTGCACCTGTTGGCACTTGAGCATTTAGTGTAGCATTTGTAGCACCATGACAATCTACATCTGTTTGTTCAATTTTTACGGTTAGTTCTTTTGGTTCTACAATTTCAAAAGGAACTTCTTTATAACATCCAATATTGTCTGTTACAACGTATTTATATTTTCCTTGTTCTAGAACTATTGAAGAAGATGCTTGGGTCACCTCAGCACCTGTAGTTTCATTGTAAAGTACTGTTGTATATGGCACTTGACCACCTTGCTCTGTACCTGTAAATGAACCATCTTTTCTACCAAAACATGTGATATCTGTTGTTGTAACTGATGCATGGAGTGGAGAAACTGTATATTCTTTAGAAAGTCTTAGTGAACAAGCAGTGGTTTTTGGTTCTACTGCTACCACATGTACTGTTGAGAAAGATTCTGAAGCAAGATCCATTGGAGAGAACTCGATTGCTTGTCCTACTGCAGTAGACTCTATAGACTCTATCATTACGTTGTTTACGTACAAATCGTATCTAATACCTATTTCTGTATTTTCCAATTTTACAGCTGTCTTATTTACTGTAGGTTCGCAGAACAAAGAAATATCTTTTACTTCCTCAATCTTAGAAATACGGAATGTTTTAGTTTTATTTGTTTTACAAACAATATTACCATCTGCATCATAGTAATCGTGATACATAGTGATTGAATAAGAATCTTCTGGAAGCATATATGGGAATAATATTGCTTCACCTTTACCATTGTCTACAAATGCGCCTGGATATTCAGTTTGTTTTGAGAAACTAAATGTGGTATGCTCTGGTAGATTTGCTTGTATATCAACTCTTAATACATCGGCACAAATTGTAGCACCATTGCTAAAACCACTAAAGTCTGATGCCTCATTCAATACTTTGAAGTATTCTGTAGTTTCACTTGTACAAGTGTGAGTTACTCCTTGAAGGTCGTCGTATTCTTGCACATAATAGTATGTAATAGGATATGTGGTGTTTACTGTAGTACCACCAATATCAATAGTAGCTGTACCGTCGGTATTGTCGGTTAACACCACTGCAGATGCAGTTTCAAAATAAACTTTATCTCTTGTGTTTTGTGGGGTTGGGAAACCATAAACATCATATTCACCATTTGGTTCGCACATAAATTCGTCTACATTGATAGACATGCCTACCACACCGCGCACATTGAAACTTGTACTAGATGTACCCACACAACCATACTCATTGGTTACTTCATAGTCTATATTGAATACACCTATGCCAGATTGTTTTGTATCAAATACGTTTCCTACCAATGTTTCCACAGGAACAGATTCGCGTATTTTGATAGTACCACCTGCATAGTTTGGCACAATAGAAATTTTTTCTCCATAGCAATAGTCGCTTTGCATACGGAAGTCTATTTCTGGTTTTGGGTGCACAACAACTTCTTCTTCGTAAACATCCTTACAATATGCATCCTCGTAGATATATCTCACAATGTATGTACCCGCACCCCAACCTGGGTCGAACATTGGGTTTGCTTCGATTGGAGTATTAGTTAAAACTAAAACACCATTTTGGTCTTCCACCTCTACATCACCTGTTGTTGGACGACCAGAGGTAAAGGATATTAACTGAGGAGCATCACCCGCACAATATTCTTTTGGCATCTCAAGCGAATTGATACGAGTAGCATCTATGATTTGGAAGTTGACTGTTTCGCTATAGCTACAACCTTTGTGATCAATAGTGTATTTTGCTGTATGAAGACCAACTTTACCTAGCGAAGGATTGATGTATATTCTACCTTGGTCTCTTTCTTCAGACACCTTCATGGCTGCATCCGAACCATTCAAGATAAAGTTACCCATTCTTTCGTTACTTTGGATTACAGCTTCTTGCAGAGAAATACATAAAGTATCATTTGGACCAACGTGGAAACCTCCTGAGTGGAAATATGTTGTCGCTTTGGCATTTACTCTGATTTGCTTGGTTTTAGAACCCATACAACCAAACTCGTCCACCACGCTATATCTGATATTGTATAAGTTGCCTGCCACAATACCATTTAGGCTTGATGTTGCTTCTGGCACACCTGTAGTAGGAGACACTATTGCACCACTAGGTGCTACCCCACCACTTAGAGATTGACTACCCATAAGAGTCCATGTACCAGCGGCTAGTTGTGGGAAACCTTGCAATGGCACACCTTGTTTTGGATTTGATGCGTCTGGTTGACAAAATTCGTATGGGCCATCTCCCCAAGGACGGTCTAGAGCAGGAGCAATAGTCCAGTCTACTTCTTTGTTGATTGCACTCACAAATACTGTGAGAGTTGTATCTTGTTCACAACCAGAAACTACATCTTTGTAGGTATAAGTAACCTTGTATTCTTGAGTTTGAGACACTGCAGAAGGTACAATTGCATTGTTTTGGATAAGGCCTACAGGCTCTGAAGTAAATTGGCCCATACCTGGCACACCAGAAAGTGGCGCATTAGGGTCGCTAGAGCAGAAGTAATAAATTATACTTCCATCTCTATCTGTGGTTGATTTTTGCAAACCACTAATTGTGAATTTTTGTTTTTCAATAACTTTTAAGTCGTATTTGCTTATCACTTCACAACCTACTGGAGTGGTAATTTTTAGTTCTACATGTTCATCTTGTAGAGCTTCCACTGTGATACTATTTGTAGTAGCTAAGTTTGTCCATTCAAATGTAGCACCAGGTTCGTTGTATGCCACAGAAAGTGTTACTTGCTCGCCATAACATACATCTTCATCATTTTTGCTAGAATGAATTTGGAAATCTGCCATGTTAGACATATTCATATCCAATGTAGGATAGTCTAGTGGGTCGTATTCTCTAGAACAAATATTGTCTTCCACTTTAGAAACTTGGAACACTGTAGCACTTGTAGGAGTGTATGGGAATGTGTATGTGCTTCCAGTGATTGTAATATCTTGTGAGTTTGTGTTGTTTTCTAGAAGTGTGAATGTGTATGGAGGCACACCACCAGAGATGGTTACTCTCACATAAACTTCTTCGCCCGGACAAGCTTGTTGTCTATTGTCTAGAGTAAGAGTTGCTTCTGGAGAAGACACCGCTTGCACCACAACTGTGCCATCCATGTTCTCCTCACAAGTGTTGTAACCAATTTTTCTAGCCTTCACACTATAGTGCCCTGCTTCCACATTGTACCATTCTAGTGCTCCGTTTCTACCAGGAATCCAACCACCTTGCTCTACACCATCTTTCATCAGCATATATTCGGTGCCTGTATCAGATGCCACTAACTTAAGATCAATTCCGGTCACTGTAGAACCTTCGCAATATGAGCCACCTCCCTCTAGAGTATATTTTGTAGGCTTGTCTACTTTATAAACCCAAACATCATCTTCGTTGTAGCAATCTTGCACCGCATTTGAAGATGCCCTCAATGTATATTGCTTATCTGCAGTAACATTAGACACAGTAGGAGTAGCAATATTTGGATTGTACAAACCATCTGTTGGAGTCCAAGAATATTTTACACCAGTAACACCGCTAGTACCGATTTGAACACTATTTCCATAACATACAAATTTGTCATCACCAGCGTTCGCCGTAGGACGTTTTACAACTTCCACTTTTGCCTCTGCTGTAGCAGGACATTCTGGAGCATTTACGATACTTAGTGAGGAAGTAAGTTTGATAGTAGTATTTTCACTTAGAGAACTCAATGACAAATCTGCACTACCACCAACATAATTTGAAACACCATTTGTGATAGTTTCCCAATAATAAATTTCTTGAGAAGGTTTTGCTTTTGTATTTGTAACAGCAACAGAGCCATCTTCACAAATGGTAAATTTATTTGGATTTAAATTGATTTCAGGCTTTTTAAATACATTTACTTTAACAAAATCTTCTGAGTAACAAGATTTTGCATTTTTATTTGCAACCTTAAGTTTAAATTCAGTATTGTCGTAAAGAGGAATCGTTGTAGCCGAATATGAATTTGAGTTTGTAAGTCTTCCACTTGGAGTCCAAGTATATTCCACATTTGGGTCCACTGGTAAATTTTCTGCAAGCACAGCCTTTTCCCCGCTACAAATGTAAAGGTCTTCGCCCGCATACGCCTGTGGCACTGCATCTACCACTACTTTCACCTCTGTCTTTGCACTCACACAACCAGCAGGAGACATTTGTGCAACCCAATAAGACGCTTCACCTACTGCATTTTCATCGAAATAAATTGGAGCAACAATTGGCATTGCAGTAGCAGAAGGAGAATCGTACCAAACTAAATCATACGAAGCAGTCACCAAAGATGCCCACTCTCCTTGTCCATCCACCGCACAGGCTCTATAACCAGGCGCAGAAGGCGATGTTGGCACCACCTTTGCCTCTACAGAAACAGGGTCTGAAACATTTGTACAAGACTTTCCGTCAACTGTATTTGTCACTGTCACAACCAACTCATATTTCACTCTGTCTGAGTAGTTTGTGAATGAATACACTCCATTTGTAGGAGTAACAGTGGCACCATTTATCTTCCAAACTTGTCTATAGTTGGCAGGATAAGTGTTTTCTAATGTAAATTTGATTTCCTTACCACAATCGTGTGTAGCAGTAATTTGTGGTTTTGCAGGTTGCTCTACATAGTAACGAGAAGCAGACGCTGAAGATGAGTTTGAAGGATTTCCCACCTCTGATGCAGTTACCGTTAGGGTGTACTTCACACCATCTTGTGGATTGTCCACTGTATAGACTCCACTAGCCGAAGCCGAGCCTGTACCTGTGTTCAACGACCAGTCATAACTTAGCGACGCATCAAAGTTGGTAACTGTGAAATACAAATCTCCTCCACAGTCCAATGCATTTGCCACTACATTTGGTGTTGGAACTAAAGCAACAACCGCAGGAGTATCTTGCGAAGTCGCCTGACCAGATTGGTCCGAACCACCAGTTTGGTCTCCCCCACCTACTTGGTCAGAGCCACCAGTTTGTTCTATTCCACCTACTTGGTCCGAACCACCAGTTTGGTCAGACCCACTAGAAGCTTGAGCAAAGATATTTACACAAATTGCCCAAGAGAGAGCTAACAAGCAAAATCTAGATAGATTTCTCTTTTTCATATATTTGATTTTAATATTTTTTGACTTTACTATAAGTCTACAAATATAGTGAAAAATTTCTTAAATATCAGACGATTGCGTTAAAAATGTTATTCTTAAGAATAACATACAAAAAAAGGAGTTAGACTACAGCCCAACTCCTAACCGTCATTTTCAAACTACTTATCTAGAGTTTAAAGTTATTTTCATTTACAAATGTTTCGATATGCCTTGCCTTTTTCTCTTCATGCATTTCGTAGATAGGAACCATAATCGCAAACTCGATAAGACCTCCAAGTTCCTCACACACAGCATACCCAAAAGACCTCATCTTTGCAGAAAGTCCCATGTATGTATTCACTAGCGGAGGAATATTCACGCCTCTTTCGCGCACTTTGCCATTTAAAATTTTATATTCTTCTTTGAAACTTCCACCCGCAAAAAGCCCAGCATAATCTGCAGCAAAATCTGGTCTTACAAAAGGGTCGATTGGTTCTACCAAAGTATCCTCATCTGGGAAATATTTATTCAAGAAAGTAAAAATTAATTCCCTTGCTTGTTCGTCGTATGAAGGATACACGGTAACCTTTCCAAAGAAGTATTTCATATCAGGTCTAAGCACCGTAATAGCACCTAAACCATCCCAAAGATTGTCTAGAGAATAAAGACTCTTCGACCCCATTTTTGAAGCCTGATAATCTGGATGCACAAACGAACGACCAAGCTCAATGGTATAAGGAAGATATTCATCCACAAATTTTTGAGAAAATTTATACATACCAGCGGTAACCAAGTCTGGCTGACCATTTTCGTCGATAGCCACTTCATTACCAAAGATTAGTCTATAACCGCCTATAATTTCCTCATTTTGAGGGTCCCATACAAAAAGTTGCTTATAAGGTCTCTCCGCCCAATCAAACGCATCCATATCAAACATCTTTCCTGAACCTGCGCCACACAGCCTAAAAGCCAACTCTCTAATACGAGCTATCTCTTTCATTACATTTGGAGACTCAGACGCAGTTGTTAGATAGATAAGATTTCCTGCTTTATTAGTAGTTCTTAAAAGCTTATCATCTGTCAACTCTGCCTTAATTAAATCTCTGTCGATTGGAATTGATAGATCTTTCATAATTATAAATTGTAAACTTTATTTCTTATTTCTTGAGCCCACTCATAAGGAGTTTTAGAGCCATCTAAAGACTGATAAGAAATTGGTTTGCCTATTGTGATTTTAATGGTTTTATGCATTTGTTTACGCAACTCTCTCACCAAAAGCGCCATCTCGATATTGAACTTAATACCAAGTTTTGCTCTTAGTTTAGCAACGATATAGAAGAATTTAGAATTTATTGCATCAATCCTAATTGGCACTATATCTCTCTTATACTCAATAGATTTCGCAACAAAATTTTTCTTCCATTCTTCATCCGCTATCACGCCATTTTTCTTTCTAGAAACCTTTCCCGCCGGAAAAAACATAAGTTGAGTATCAGAGGCGTATGCTTGGTTTATTTTTTCAGACAAACTTCTGCTTTGTCCGCCTATTTTGTTCACTGGAATAAGCATATCTTTTATCCCCGTAAGCAACATCAAAAAGTCGTTTGCAGGAATTTTAAGTCCTTCTGGATAATGTTTTCCAACCACCGAAGCCACAGATACCACATCTACCCCACCTAATGGGTGATTACAAACAAACATATAGGGAGTGCCAGCCTTTGGCAAATTTTCCTCACCAACAACATCCACTTTTATGTCTAGTTCATCCACTACCCCTTGCATAAAATCAACTCCCTCTTTATCTCCAATATTGGCCATGTGTTCATTCAACCAATCTTCGATAAGTACCCAACGGATAAGCGCCACAAGAAACCTATTTGGCTTGCGGTGCATTTTATCCTCCAACATTTTACGCAAATTGACTTGTGTAATCATATCTAAATTGCAAATATAAAACTAATATTTTATTTTTCAATACTTTTTTAAATAAATCTTAACATACCCACCGGCAAAAACCTTCGCAACAAATGAAAAATTTTCACACCCTTGTTAATAACTTTGTGGAGAATTATGTCTAAAAAAGTTGCAAAATGTCTAAATTTCATATAATTTTACACCATAATTATATTGAAGATAAAAGAATGCGACCATTAACAGGAAATATAGACGGCAAATTAGACAGCAAGGGCAGAGCGTTCTTGCCTGCCTCTTTTAGACACCAGTTGGATGGCTGCACTTCATTCTACATAAGAAAAGACGTATTTCAAAACTGCTTGATACTATACCCAGAAGCCGCTTGGGAAGAGACAGTGTCTGTTCTACGCCAACGCTTAAGTCCATGGAACAAACGAGAAGATCAGATTTTTCGTCAATTCGTTGCCGATGCAGACTACATCGAACTCGAAGAAAATGGACGTATGCTACTCCCTAAACGTCACCTGAAAAATTTAAATTTACAGGGTGAAATTAAATTCATAGGCAAATTTAAAAACATTGAAATTTGGCCAATTTACAAAGCAGAAGAAACCTTTATTGATGAAGAAGCTCTTGCTAATGAATTGGAGAAGCTTATGAAAGACTCTCTATCGGAAAAATAAATTCCGTGCGAATAATTTACAAAAACTAATCTTTTATTTGTATTCGTAAATGCAAAACGAAAATACATATCATATACCGGTTCTTTTAAAGGAGAGCATAGATGGATTGGTCACCAATCCTAACGGCACATATCTTGACCTTACCTTTGGTGGTGGAGGCCACTCTAGAGAGATACTATCTAGACTAGAAGAAGACGGCAGACTTTTTGGTTTAGACCAAGATATTGAGACACTTAACAACGCACCAGAAGACCCTAAATTTACATACATACTATCAAACTTCAGATATTTGAAAAACTTTATGCGCGATCATGAAGTTGAAGAAGTAGATGGAGTTTTGGCAGATTTAGGTGTCTCTTCACACCATTTCGACGAGGCAAAAAGAGGTTTTTCGTTTAGATTCAACGAAAAGTTAGACATGAGAATGAATCAGTCTGCTCCACTTTCTGCTATTGAAGTATTAAACGAATACTCAGAAGAAGCTCTTGCCGATGTATTTTATTACTACGGCGAGATAAAACAAGCAAGAAAACTTGCAAAAAAAATTGTGGATGAAAGAAAAAAGCAAGCTATTACTCACACCTTTCAACTTGTTGAGATAATAGAATCTTGTCTAGGCAAAGACAAAAAACAGCTTGCCCCAATATTCCAAGCACTTAGAATTGAAGTAAACCAAGAAATGGAAGTGCTTAAAGGAATGCTAAAAAGCGCAGAAAAAGTACTTACAAAAGGTGGTCGCCTTGTTGTTATCACCTATCATTCACTTGAGGATAGACTTGTAAAGAATTTCATGAAAACAGGAAACTTTACAGGAGAAAACGAACAAGATTTCTTTGGAAATAGCAAAGCGCCATTCAAGTCTGTGGGCAAAATGATTGTTCCTACAGCAGAGGAAATTGAAAGAAACCCTCGTTCTAGAAGCGCAAAATTGCGCATCGCAACCAAATTATGATAAAAAAAAGCAGAAATAGGGTAAAAAACATCATTAAAGAGAACGAAGATTTAAACGAAATCAAAAAAAGTTCCTTTAAAGATTTATTGACAGGCGAAATCCTGAACAGGAGATTTATACAAAAACAATTTGCCCTTCTGTTTGTCATCCTTTGCTTTACATTCATGTATATGGAAAACAGAATGAAATGCGAGCAACAATTGCTAAAAATAGATAGACTGAACAAAGAACTTGCAAACGAAAAATACATTTGCATGGTAACAGAGGCAGAACTCTTAGAAAACAGCAGAATAGACCAAGTAAAAGAAATAATAAAAAAACATAATCTAAACCTAGAAGAAGAAACTCTTCCTCCATATAAAGTGAAAGAATAATATGAAGTGGATACCTTGGATAGCAATCGCTATATACATAATAGCAATACTACTGATGCTTTTCTTAGGCAACAATGCGAAAGGCAAATCAGAAAACAATTCTAAAACTGAAAAAAATCCAATAATTTTCAGTTTTTATGGTGTTTATATTTTTGTGGCTATCCTTTTTGGGTCAATCATATATAAAATCGCTGATATTCAATATGTTAAAGGAGACAAACTAAGAGCTCTAGCAGAAAAGAGAATCACTGCACCTGATACAATCCAGCCTAAAAGAGGAAATATTCTTTCACACGACGGCAGACTTCTATCTAGTGCATTACCAACATATTTATTATATATAGACCTAAAAGTACCTGCTCTTTCTGTTGTAAACAAAGATACTAAAAAGACATATTTCGACGAGCACGTTGGCGAACTTGCAAAAGCACTTGCAGGTCAATTTAAAGATAAAGACGCTAAGACATACGAAAAAGAGCTGAGAGATGCATTTAAAAAAGCTTGCAAAAGCAACAAAGCTTCATATAGACACCTTTTATACGGGAAAAGAATTTCACATATAGACCTTCTAAAAGTGAAAGAATTTCCTATTCTAAAAAGAGGTCAAATTCAAGGTGGGTTCATTGCCGTTCCAAGCATTTCTAGGGTGCGTCCTTTTGGCACATTGGCAGCCAGAACTATTGGGGATGTTTACAAAGTATCACAAACTGGTAAAAATGGACTTGAACTTGAATACGATAGTTTACTTAAAGGCGAATATGGCATATATGTAAGACGTAAAAAGGCTGGCAGAAATACAGACATTATCATAAAAGAACCTATCAATGGTTACGACATAGTAAGTACCATAGATATAGACTTGCAAGAGACTGCAGAAAGAGAACTTCGCTATCAACTAGAAAGAGTTGAGGCAAAAGAAGGCACTGTGGTGCTAATGGAGGTAAAAACAGGAAAAGTGAGAGCCATCTCAAACCTAATTAGAGACAAGAAAGACGGAAAATATTACGAAAGTAGAAACCTTGCCATCAACAACCATATTGAACCGGGTTCTACATTTAAAACGCTTTCTTTCCTTGTGGCAATGGACGATGGTCACATTACAGATAGCACAAAAGTAGACACAGAAGACGGAAGTTGCGTATTTGCAAATAGTCTAATGAAAGACCACAACTTTAGAGGTAAAGGTGGTAGTGGTGGTTTTGGTGTAGCAAGTGTAGCCACAGTAATGCACCAATCATCAAACGTGGGTGTTTCTAAGATTATCGACAAATATTATGGCGAAAATCCACAAGTATTTATCGATGGTTTGAAACGTTGTGGTATAACAGACACATTTCACTTAGAAATTCCTGGTTATAGAATACCTTCTATTAAAAACACAGATAGTAAATATTGGTCTAAAACATCACTTCCATGGATGTCTATTGGATACGAAGTGCAAATAGCACCTATATATACTCTTATGATATACAATGCTATTGCAAACGACGGATGCATGGTAAAACCTTTGTTTACAGAAGGTTATCAAAGAAGTGGTGTAATGATAGATACGACCAAGGTAGAGGTAATAAGAGAAAAAATCTACTCAGACAAGGCACTAAACTATATGCGTGGCATTCTAGAGGGAGTTGTGACAAAAGGTACTGCAAAGGCCATTAAATCGAACCTATTCTCTATTGCAGGAAAAACAGGTACATCACAAATCTTTGAAAATGGTAGCAACCTAAATAAAGATGGTAGAAAACGTCACCAAATCACATTTGCAGGTTATTTCCCTGCAGATAAACCAATGTATTCTTGCATTGTGTATGTGAGAGAGCCTAAGACTGGAGGCGCTGGTACTGTTTGTGGTCCTGTATTTAAAACACTTGCCGAAAAAGCATATATTATAAACAATGGTCAATACGACGATAGTTTAAAACTAAAAGAAGATTGGACTCTAGACTCGGCTATTGAATATAGCAATGAAAACGAACTAGAAATAATAGAAGATACTCTAGACGACAATATTATGCCAGACTTGATTGGCATAAATATGGAAGACGCCATATTTATACTTGAAAACAAAGGTTTCAAGGTAAACTACGAAGGTTTTGGACGAGTTATTGCTCAGTCTATTGCTTCTGGCACAGAATTGCAAGAAAAAAATAATATAACCCTTACTTTACACTAATTATGTTACTTACAGATTTAATTTCAGAAATAAGCACTGTAAAAAAGATATTGGGTAATGCAGAAATTGATGTTAAAAACATCTGTGCAGACTCTAGAAAAGTAACAGAAGGCGACCTTTTTGTTGCCATCAGCGGTGTGGCTGTAGACGGTCATAAATACATAGACACTGCCATAGAAAAAGGTGCTAAAGTAATTGTTTGCGAAAAACTGCCATCTACACAAGTAGAAGGTATCACATACGTGCAAGTAGAAGACAGTGCAGACTGCCTAGGTCGTCTTGCTTCTGCCTACTACGACTATCCATCAGAAAAACTTATTATAATAGGTGTTACTGGCACAAATGGCAAAACCACTATTGCTACCCTACTATATGAACTATATAGAGAGTTGGGCTACAAAGTAGGTCTTTTATCTACCGTATGCAATTATATAAACGGCAGACCTATTCCTAGCACTCACACCACTCCAGATGCACTTTCTCTGCAAAAACTACTTGCAGAAATGGCAGAAGAAAGATGTTATTATGTGTTTATGGAAGTGAGTTCACACTCAGTAGACCAAAAACGCATAGCTGGTATCAACTTTGATGGAGCTGTGTTTACAAATATTACAAGAGACCATTTAGACTATCATAAAACATTTAGCAACTACATAAAAGCTAAGCAAGATTTCTTTACAAATCTACCTATTCATGCTTTTGCACTCACCAATGTAGATGATAAAAATGGCAAGATAGTAACTCAAAACTCTAGTGCCAATGTTTATGCATATTCACTAGAAACACATGCCAACTTTAGAGCAAAAGTATTGGAAGAAACTATGGATGGAATGCTTCTAAAGATAGACGACAAGGAACTTTATGTGAGACTAATAGGTCATTTCAACGCATACAATATACTTGCTGTTTATGGCGTAACAAAGATACTTCGCACTCCTACCGAAGACGTTCTTGTAGCACTTAGCAAACTAAAACCTGTAAATGGCAGATTTGAATGTTACAGACTTAAAAATGGTGCTTCTGCAGTAATAGACTACGCTCACACTCCAGATGCACTAGAAAATGTTTTAAACACTGTAAACCAAATAAATAAAACAGGCAAAACAATCTGCGTAGTAGGTTGCGGTGGCAATAGAGACAAAGGCAAACGCCCTATGATGGCAAAGATTGCCGTGAAAATGAGCGATGAAGTTTTCTTTACTTCCGACAACCCTAGAGACGAGGAAGTAAAAGACATTATAAACGATATGCTTGCAGGACTTACAGAAGACGAGAAAATGAACGTTACTTGCATCGAAGACCGCAAAGAGGCAATACTTGAGGCTTGCAATGTGGCGGAGAAAGGCGACGTTGTGCTTATTGCAGGCAAAGGTCACGAAACATATCAAGAAATAAAAGGTGTGAAACATCACTTCGACGACAAAGAAATAATTTTAAACTAATATGCTATACTATTTATTCCGTTATTTAGAACAAAGTTTTGATTTTCCAGGGGCTGGATTATTCGATTTCGTAACATTTAGAGCAGCTATTACTCTAATCACCTCACTATTTCTTTCTATGATAGTGGGAAAACACATTATCAATTTCCTTAAAAGAAAACAAAT
>JAXJWL010000122.1:0-1729 GCA_036308065.1 Paludibacteraceae bacterium | reverse complement strand
ACTATACATACGACCTAGTGAAAGAATACAATCAATTCTATCACGACTTCAGCATTCTAAAAGAAGAAAACGCCGACCTTAAAAATATGCGTCTAGTGCTTTCTGCCAACGTTGCGAAAGTGATAAAGAGTGCGATGTCGTTGTTGGGAATCAAAGTTCCAACTAAAATGTAGTTAGAATGATTTTAAAGATAAAATCCTTAGTTCAATGAGCTAAGGATTTTTTTATTTCTCAGGTTTAATATAATGATTTTAAATTGAGGGATTTTTAGGCGTCCCGAAGTCTGAGCAACCGGAGTTTACAGTAAATTCTGCGATTTAGTGAGAGCAGAGTTAAGTTTACTTAAACTATGCCGAACGTGAGCAGAATCGCCGTTAGGCAATGAGGATTGTGAAGGCGAGGGCAACGAGAAAATCACCAATTTAAAACATTATATACCATTCGTTGAACTGCTCTATGTTCTGTTGCCCATGTTTTGCAAGTGATGCTTTTACTCGTTCTAGAGGTTTTTCTTCGCCGAGGTGGGTTTTTGAGAAGAATTTGTCGGCAAAGCAGATGATTTGTTCTTCTAGGGAGATAGGGTAAAGCACTCTATCTAGTGGAAGAGGGAGGTTTCTTTCTTTAATAGAGGTAGGGGTAAGTCCGCAACCTGTGTGACGCTCTGCTATTTTGGCGTGCTCTTCAAGACCCTCTGCACGCAAGATTTCCGCGCCCAAAATGCCGTGGCAGATATATGGTTCGGTGCCATAGCAGTGAATGCCTGGTGCGTCGCAACGTACCACGCCTATGTCGTGCAGTAGTGCGGCTTCTTCAAGAAATTTTAGGTCGATATTCCACTCTGGGTGACGTAATGCAATTTCCAACGCCTTCTTAGCTACACTCTCGCCGTGGCTTATAAGAATCTCTAATAAAGCCTCGTTGCCTGCGCAATATTTTTCTAATAATTTTTTCATATATTTACTCGCTATCGCTCGGTTGCACCCCTGCGGGGTGCCCTTGGGGGGGGCTATTATCACCGCCTTGCGCTACGCTTAAGACGGTGTTACAACTCAATTGCACCCTAACGGGTGCTTTAAACGGACACTGCACGCAGTGTCCCTACATATTTCCTCGTTCCTAATTACGGACTGCGTCCGTGATTTTGCTCCCGCTCGGCAATGCTTAAGCAAGCTTATCATTGCTCTCGCTTACTCGCAAAATTCCTAATTCCTCATTCCTAATTCCTAATTATCTCCAGCGCTTTGGTTATGGTTTCGTCTCTGGAGTTTAGGATAGGGTAGAATGCTTTGTCGCCGATGATGTTTCTGCTTATGTACGCTTTCAATACGTTGTTTATTTCGTCTGCGGCTTCTGCTAGGCCTGCTGTTTCAGAGGTTAAGCCTTTGCTTTCGGCGTATTTATAAAACTGCAAATTGATGTTTTCCTTGTCAAGGTAGTCGCACAACTCATTGTAGTCTTTAAATTTCTTCAAAGTACTTCTGTTTTTGTCAGAATATTGGAAGGCAAAACTATAGATATGACCTTTGTTTTGCGCTTCAGTATAATAAGGTGTGTGACTTGTGGTATCTTGTGGTACAAAATAGTCTGGCATTATACCGCCGCCACCGTAAACAACACGACCCTCGCGAGTGTAATATTTAATGCTATCTCCAGCCACAATGCTGTCTGAAGAGAAAAACTCACCGTGTTCGTAGCGGTTTAAAATGTCTTTTTCATACTCTTCCAATTT
>JAXJWL010000121.1:0-3197 GCA_036308065.1 Paludibacteraceae bacterium | reverse complement strand
ATATAAAGGAAAATCACAAAGACGTGAAGGCAGTTATCCTCGATGATGCTTTTCAGCACAGATATGTGAACACACGTTGTAGAATCTTGCTTATAGACTACAACAGACCTATTAAAGATGACTATTTGCTACCAGTTGGCAACTTAAGAGACTTAAAATCGGCACAAAGAAGGGCTTCGATTATTGTGGTAACTAAATGCCCAAAAGATTTAAAACCGATTGATTTTAGAAACTTAATCAAGGAAATCAACCCATTGCCATACCAAAGTTTGTTCTTCTCTTGTCTGGACTACGACACTCCATATCATTGCCAAACAGGAGAAAAAGTGGAACTTACAAGCGAAGACTCCTTAGTTATGTTTACAGGAATTGCAAAACCTCAGCCACTTGAAGACTATTTGAGTGCCAACATAAAAGAACTTAAATCTATAAAATATTCAGACCATCATAATTATTCCGATGGCGACAACGAAAAAATATACTCTGAGTTTACAAAACTAAATTCAGAGAAAAAATGGATAATCACCACAGAAAAAGATGCGGCAAAACTAGATTCTTTTTCTGACGAGATAAAAGAGAGACTTATTATTATCCCTGTTAAGATTAAAATTCTGAACAACGAGGAAGATGTTTTATCTAAAAAAATCAAAGACTATGTTGAAAAAAATAGAAGAAACAGCTTGTTATCTTAAGGCTAAAATGCCTTTTATGCCAAAAGTGGGCATTGTGCTTGGCACAGGACTTGGCGAACTTGCAAAAGAGATAAAGATTGAAACAGAGTTTTCATATACAGACATTCCAAACTTCCCTATTTCTACTGTGGAAGGACACTCTGGAAAACTTATTATAGGATATTTGGGCGAAGTGCAAGTGCTTGCAATGCAAGGTAGATTTCACTACTACGAGGGCTACTCTATGCAAGAAGTAACATTCCCTATTAGGGTAATGAAGGCTCTAGGAGTGGAAACATTGCTACTTTCTAATGCTGCTGGCGGTATGAACCCAGAGTTTGAGATTGGTGAACTTATGATTATCAACGACCATATCAACACCTTCCCAGAACATCCTCTTAGAGGCAAAAACTACAACGAACTAGGCACTCGTTTCCCAGATATGAGCAAGGCATACGACCCAGAACTTATTGCAAAAGCAAAAGAAATTGCCGCTAAGCACAACATTAGGGTAAAAGAAGGCGTATATCTTGGCACACAAGGTCCTACATTTGAAACACCTGCTGAATACAAATACTTTAGAATTGTAGGTGCTGATGCTGTGGGTATGTCAACCGTACCAGAAGTAATAGTGGCAGTGCACGCCAATATGAGGGTGTTTGGTATGTCTATTATCACAGACTTGGGCGTGGAAGGCAAAATTGTAGAGGTTACTCACGAAGAAGTGCAACAAGTAGCAAACTCTGTTCAGCCAAAAATGGCGTTAATAATGCGAGAACTTATTTCTACTCTGTAAAGGCGCAAGCAGACACTCATAAAACAAGTAAAAAGTATAACTTTATTGTACATTAAAAACAATAGAGTTATGATTTACGGTTATATTAGAGTAAGTAGCGACAAGCAGACAGTAGAAAACCAAAGGTTTGAGATTGTTAATTTTTGCGAGAAAAAAGAAGTAGCGATTGATGGTTGGATAGAGGAGACCATTAGCGGAACAAAGTCCTACAACAAAAGGGCATTGGGGCGGTTACTTAAAAGAGTAAAAAAAGACGACCTTATCATTTGTGCAGAGATTTCGCGGCTTGGGCGTAATTTGTTTATGATAATGGAAATCCTAAACATTTGCATGACTAAAGGTTGCAAAGTGTGGTCGATAAAAGACGGATACAGGCTTGGGGAAGATATTCAGAGTAAAGTATTGGCGTTTGCCTTTGGCCTATCGGCAGAAATAGAAAGAAACCTCATCTCGCAAAGAACAAAAGAAGCACTAAACAGAAAAAGAGCAGAAGGAGTAATTTTAGGCAGAAGACATGGTAGCAGAAACAAATTTCCAAACAAGAAATGCCTAAACAAAATTGATAAGATTAATAAACTTCTAGAAAAAGGCTGTTCGATTGCAAAAATTGCCAAAATTGTGAGAGTGTCTAGAGGTACACTTTATAGATTTTTATTTAGAACTAAAAACGAATTGTTTATAAAAAGACAAAACGAAATATATGGACAAACAAATGAGAATAGTATATATGGGTACACCAGAATTTGCGGTGGAACCATTGAGAAGATTGGTTGAGGGTGGATACAATGTGGTAGGCGTAATCACAATGCCAGACAAACCTGCAGGTAGAGGTTACAATTTGCAACCATCTGCTGTGAAGGTTTATGCTGAGGAGGCAGGACTAAATATTCTTCAACCTGTAAACCTAAAAGATGAAGAGTTTTTGGCAGAATTAAGAGCCCTAAAAGCAGATTTGCAGATAGTAGTTGCATTTAGAATGCTTCCAGAAGTGGTTTGGAATATGCCTGAACTTGGCACTTTTAACCTACACGCTTCCCTACTCCCACAATATAGAGGTGCAGCGCCTATAAACTGGGCAGTAATCAACGGCGAAACAGAAACAGGTGTAACCACATTTTTCCTAAAACACGAAATAGACACTGGCAACATTATTTTGCAAAGAAAAATCTCTATTGAGCCAACAGACAATGTGGGCGTAGTGTACGACAAACTAATGAATATAGGTGGAGATTTGGTAATAGAAACTGTGGATAGAATTATCGACGGCAACCTAGAAACCACACCTCAAGACGAAAGCATAGAGTTAAAACCTGCTCCAAAAATCTTTAAAGACACTTGCAAAATAGATTGGAACAAGACTTCTGTGGAAATTCACAATCTAGTGAGAGGTTTGTCGCCATATCCTGCTGCATTTACCATGGTAAAAGACGACAAAGACAGAGAACTAGGTCTAAAAGTATTTGAAACAGAGATACTTGACGAGAAATCTGACCTTCCTGCTGGAACACTTATTTCTGATGGTAAGACACTTAAATTTGCTACTGCAGACGGCGTTTTAAGGTTGATAAAAGTGCAACTTGCAGGTAAGAAGGCGATGATGGCGGAAGATTTATTAAGAGGAACGAATTTAAAATGATAGATAACGAGACTAAGGAAAGAATTATAGCGGCTGCCAAGATAGAAGAAGTGGTAGGCGATTTTGTAAAATTGCACCGTAGTGGGTCCAATTT
>JAXJWL010000120.1:0-6882 GCA_036308065.1 Paludibacteraceae bacterium | reverse complement strand
TTATCGTTAATTTCAACTTTTGTAAACATCGATAGGGCAAAAAGACCTAGAAGTGGACCGTATGTGTAGGATGCCAATTGGAAAAGCAGGTCTATCATATTTTCATTCTTTGTGGTGTAGAAAACCATTAGCATTAGAATGAAAAATATTGCTACAAAAAGGTGAATTGTTTTTCTGTATTTAGTATAAAGAGTTTCGTTCTCTTTGGTTTTACTGCTACAAAAAGTGGTTGATATAGTGGTGGTTAGTGAAACAAAAGTGGAATCTGCACTAGAGAATGTGGCAGAGATTATTCCTATTATGAAAATATATTTTGCCACCTCTGGCAGTAGTCCGCTTTGTATAGCGTGTGGCAGTAGCATATCGTTTTCTATTGGCAAGGCAACAGCCGAAGCACAGTAAAGCGCAGCAAGTAAAAATCCTAAAAGCAGAAATAGAAAATTAATTGGGATAAACATAAATCCGTAGGAAAGCATGTTTTTTTGTGCGTCTTTTAGGGTTTTGCAAGTGAGGTTTTTTTGCATCATATCTTGGTCGAGCCCAGTCATGCACACGGTAATGAATATTCCGCTAATGATATATTTTAGGAAGTTGTTTTGCGCTGCCCAGTCTGTGATAATAAATGTTTCTTTGCTTAAATCTAATGCGTGGCTCTCGCCCAATTGGTTATATGTCAACACTAGCAGAATAATTAATGCTGCAAAAAGGAAAAATGTTTGTATTACATCGGTTTTAACAAGTGTTTGAATGCCACTTGCCGAGGTGTAGATATACATAAAAGCTACCATAAATATGGCTACGGCGAAAAACGGGATGCCCATTTCGGCGAAAATAAATTCGTAGAGTAGGTAGGTGCTTATGTAAAGTCTTGCTGCAGCACCAAGCCCTCGGCTCAGTATAAAAAACATTGATGCCGTGCGATAACTATGTTTGCCGTGGCGCAGACTTAGGTATTCGTAGATGTTTGTTAGGTTTAGTTTGTAGTACAGAGGCAGAAGCACTTTTGCCACAATAATATACCCAAGCGAAAACCCAAGCACCAACTGCATATAGGTGAAACCACTGCTTGTAGCCATGCCTGGCACAGAAATAAAAGAAATGCCAGAAAGCGATGCTCCAAGCATACCAAAAGCCACCATAGCCCACGACGAATTTCTCTCCGCAGTGAAAAATGCCTTGTTGCCACGTTTTCTCTTATATAGAGCCACGCTCAATATCAAACTAAGGTATATAACTAGTATCACCCACATAGTCTTGCAAAGTTAATACATACCTCCCATAATGCAAAATTTAATAAGTTATTATGTAGATTTAATTCGTTCTTGTATTGTTTGAAAATCTACTTTGATAATTCGTTTAATAATATATTTTGTAATTTTTCCTTAGGGAATAGGTATTTATATTCTGCAACAGAAATAGGTTTATTAACATCTTGGAGAGCAAGTTCTACTTCTAGATGTTCTTTGCTGGCACATAATATAATCCCAATTGAAGGGTTCTCACTAGGTAGCTTTTCCAATTTATCTAGAAGTGATAAATAAAAGTTCATTTTTCCAACATACTCAGGTTTAAATTCACCTATTTTTAGTTCAATAGCTACCATTGATTGTAGTTGACGGTTGTAAAACAATAAATCAACCCTGTACTCTTTATTGTTATAAGTTAAGGTGTATTGATTTCCTATAAAACTAAAACCTCTACCGAGTTCCATTATAAAAGATGTGATTTTATTAACAAGTCGTTTCTCTAAATCTAGTTCTTTAAGTGGCTCCGTTGCATCAATAAAACCAATATTATATGTACTACGGAAAACCTCATTAGCGTATTCTGCTTGTGTAGGAGATAATGTTTCTGAAAAGTTATTAGATTTATCTATGTGCTCAACAGAAAGATGGAATTCTGCTTTTATGGCATTAAGAAGCATTTCTCTTGACCATCCTTTGGAACAAACTTCATTTGAGTAAAAAATTATATTCTCTGCAGAAAGATTATTGTTCATTAGTACAAGATTATGACCCCATGGCAAAACTGCAACAGCCTGTTGCAGTTTTGTATCTCCTTGATAATAAAGTAGATAAAATTGTTTCATGTTCCACAAATTTCTTGGAGAAACACCCATGTTAGGATATTTTTTCTTTAGATCAGCAGATAATCTTTCTACTATTCCATCACCATGTTTGCTGTCTATTTTTAACTCAGTAAGTAGTTTACCTATCTCCCAATAAGTAGATGTTCGTGTGGAATTAATCTGTTTGGCAACTTTTACTCGTGAACGTTCAATTATTTCAACTGTTTGATGAAATAACTTTTTGTAGTCGTTTTCGTTAATAACGATACCATCTGGTAGATTTACGGAAACTTCGTTTCCAACGATTTGATTTTCTTTTTTCATATTGGTGAAAAATTAAAATTAATAACATTTATATTAGGATGTGTGGTCCTTGTGCTTGTAGATGGACCATAAATTACTTTTTGTTTAATCCGCTGATTAGAACAAAAAATAAATGTCGTCTAGTAATAGCAGGGCGCTATGTACTACTAGACGTATTTTAATTTTTCAGCTTTATGCAAAGGTAGTAAATTTTATCTGTGTAGACAAAAATATTCTTTTAAATCGTTTGATAATATTAATAAATGTTATACTTTTGTGAAGAGTCCATGCCGCACTATGGGAGTATAGTAAATGGGGTGGGCTAAATTTTACATAATAGGCGTCTTTTGACGTTTTGTAGTGGTCTACTGGAATCTCGCAAATTCTAAAAACAAACTACTTACAAAGCAACAATAAAGATGTCCTACGGGTATGTGTATATGGGTGTAGTGTATCTACACCTCTACATACGGCGTGGGCTTCGTGTTGCTAGTTCTTAGTTTGTGGGCAATGCGAGAGCCTCAGTAGCGGAACTACAACAATGGAGTCCCGCTTTTTTTATGTCTATAAGTGAGGATTTGCAGTTTACCTTTTGTGTGGAATTTTACATATGGTGTTAATTTATAAGATATGATAGCAGATTTTGAGAAAAAACAAATGGATAGTGGTATAAAACTATCTACAGATGAACATATAAAAGAAGAATTAAAATTTCTTAATGATATAGTATGCAAAGCAACTGAATCAATAATTTCAAGTATAAAGTTACGTGAGGGGATGGAAAAATTAACATCTGTAGATGGATATAACTGTGAAATGGGCAATATAAGAAAAGAAATAGTCAATATAATTAGTCATAACTTAGCTGACAGAGAGAATTACGACAATACTATATCTTATGAGGGGAATGTTGATAATGTATCAAAAAAAATAACAAGGGAAGTTTGTAGTTATTTAGAGAAATCATCTCAGTATGTTATAGGTAGGTCTAAATTACCTTCGTCTGAGGAAATTCGTCTTATTGTTGTATCTGTAGTAAAGAAATGGTGCCTAAATAATGATGAAGCTAAAGAATTAGTAGACAAGATATTTTTAAATAAGGTTTAGTATGAGTATAAATCTAAAATCAGGTGTTATTGCATTAATAGGTGATGAAATAGAACAAAATATAATAAAAAATTTTGCTCATAAGATTGATTTATTTATTAAATATGGGAATAATTCAACAAAACCTATTCAAATACAGATAGATAAAGAACGTTGGAGAGCAATCTCTGATGAAAAGTATTATATAGAACTATTATATAATCAGGAAACTGAACGTAATGCTGAAATTTATGATTCTCAAAATGATAAAAAAATTAAATTTTATGAATAATCTAAACTTTTAAGTGATTTAATTCTAATTATATATTTATTATGAACAAAAAAAATAAAAAAGAAGAAATTCAAAGTAGACGCGAATTCTTCAAAAAGGCTGCAAAAGCAACATTGCCTGTTTTAGGTGCAGTTGTATTGTCTAGTATGCCATTTACAGAAGCTAAGGCTATATACAAGGATAGGAGCTCAAGTTGTATGTTTGGATGTTCTAATGTTTGCACGGATGCTTGTACAGGAGGTTGTGGAGGAGGATGTAAAGGTTCTTGTACTGGTTCATGTAGTGGTTGTAGTGGGCGTTGTAGTGATGGATGTTCAGGGAATTGTGCTGGACGTTGTTATGGTTGCTCAGGAACTTGTTCAACATCTTGTCAGGGTGATTGTATGGGATACTGTACAAGTTGTGTTGGTGCTTGTCAAGGTTGTGGAACTTCATGTTCTAATTCATGTTCTAATTACTGTACATCTTCTTCAATTCTTTAATTAGTTATATATAGTTAATAGGATTAGTAATGATAAAAGATAATTCTAATAGTTGGAAGGAGGGAATCTCTAAAAGTATCACTTTCATAGTTACTAAAGACTGTCAATTAGCATGTAAATATTGTTATTTGGTTGGTAAGAATGAAAAAGAGAGAATGTCGTTTGAGGTGGCGAAGACTGCAATTGACTACATTCTAGATAATGAAAATAAACAAAATTTTGACACACAGTCTGTGATATGGGATTTTATCGGTGGTGAACCTTTTCTGGAAATTGATTTAATAGATAAAATTTGCGATTATATAAAAACAGAGTTATATCGTAGAAATCACCATTGGTTTGATTCTTATCGTTTTTCATTCTCAACCAATGGTATAAACTATGCTAGCGAGAAGGTGCAAAATTTTATTAAAAAGAACCATACTCATTTGAGTATAGGTATTACTATCGATGGAACGCGTAAAAAACATGACCTTAATCGTATTTGGAAAGGTAATGGACCTGAACGTGGATCGTATGATGATGTTGTGCGTAATATACCTTTATGGCAATCTCAATTTCCAGGAGTTGGTACAAAAGTAACAATATCATCTGCCGACATACCATATATCTGTGAATCAGTTTTACATCTTTACGATTTGGGAATTCACCAAGTGAATATTAATTGTGTGTTTGAGGATGTTTGGAAAGATGGTGATGATAAGTTATTTGAGGAACAGTTAATGTTATTGGCAGATGCTATTATAAATAAGGGGTTTTATAAAGATTATGCATGTTCGTTTTTTACAGAGATTATGGGTAAACCATTAGATTGTAAATTGAACAATCAAAACTGGTGCGGAGCAGGTAAAATGCTTGCAATTGATGCGCAAGGTAATTTCTATCCTTGCACCCGCTTTGCTCAATATTCTTTGCGTGATAAAGAAGCATGGATTATAGGGAATATCCATGATGGCATTGATAATAATAAACTACGTCCGTTCTTAACTTTAGACCGTTGCACACAATCTACGCCAGAATGTGCAGATTGTGAAGTTGCAGAAGGTTGCGCTTGGTGTCAAGGAGAAAATTACGACGCCGCAAAAACTCATACTGTGTTTGAACGTGCTACAGCTATTTGTTTAATGCACAAGGCTCGTGTTCGTGCTAACAATTATTATTGGAATAAACTCTATAGAAAATTAGAGTTGGAAGGAACTAGAGAAGAGTTTGAAAATCAAAAGCCTAAAACAAACGATATTATCTGCTAAACCATGAAAAAATATTTTCAATATATAGTTATCTTGTTAGATGACACTAGTGTTTCTTATTGTCATGCTGATAATCCACTTAAAGAGAAGAGGTTGATTCCTTTAGAAGTGCTTCGTGAGGCTATATTATTCAGCATGAAGCAAAATTTAATGATTCAGTTTGTATATCCAGAATATGAACTACCTGAGGAGTACAATGATTTAATTGAAACAATTGATCATATTAAGATAGGTAGAGACGTGTTGGTTTATGATTCTGTACCAACGAATGTAGAGAGAAAAAATGTTGTTTTACGTTTGACTATTGCTGATTTTCTTGCAAAACAATATGATATTGCCTTGCTACTACCAAAGGTTACCCGTTTGAATATTAGCATTACTGATATAGAGAATTTTAGTGATGAACTTATTGAAAAATATAAGAATGCACTTGAAATGCTAAATTCAGTTTTACTTAATATATACAAAGGTGGAAATCAACCAGAGATGAATATTTTGACTGATAGGTTGAGACTTAATGAAATGCACAATTGTGAAGCAGGTGTAGAAAATATTACATTAGCTCCTAATGGTAAATTCTATTTATGCCCAGCCTTTTATTATGATGAACAGATGGGTGTTTCAACCAGAATGAATCATAAAACAAAGGATGCTTCTCGTAGTGTAGGTGATTTAGAAGTGGGTATTAATATTCCCAATAAACAACTTTTGGAATTAGAACGTGCTCCACTTTGTAGGATATGTGATGCATATCACTGTAATCGTTGCATTTGGTTGAATCAAAAATTGACTTGGGACAACAATACGCCATCGCATCAGCAGTGTGTGATTTCGCACCTTGAGCGTAATGCATCGCGCGATTTGCAAATTAAGATGCAAGAGGTAGGTTATAAATTTGAGAATGAAATAAAAGAGATAAACTATTTAGACCCATTTGATGTTAAGGAGGAATGGTAATATGAAAAAATTAGTAGGAAAAGTAACGACAGAAGAACGTGATGAAATTCAATCGTTGTTCGAACGCCGTAATGGTTTGACTGAATTGGCAAAAATCTTGTCAGCAGATAATGCTGAATTGTATGAAAAGCTCGTGAAAGATATGGGCGAGACAGGTACTAAGTTTCAACAATGGTGGGACCGAATGGCTCAGCAATATAATTGGGAGTCGTGCGAAGGTGGAAATTGGGAAATCAACTTTGAGTCGTGCGAGATTTTCTTGGTTTGTGGAACTTGTAATTGTAAATGATTATGACATTGCTAATGATTGGAGCACCGGAAATTATATTTATCGTGCTCATAGTTTTATTGCTTTTTGGAGGTAAGAAAATTCCTGAATTGATGCGAGGTTTGGGTAAGGGAGTTAAGTCGTTCAAAGAGGGAATGAATGGAATAGAAGAAGAT
>JAXJWL010000119.1:0-22817 GCA_036308065.1 Paludibacteraceae bacterium | reverse complement strand
TCTACCTTATTTTAGGTGGTTATAGCGTTGGGGTTCCACCTCTTCCCATTCCGAACAGAGAAGTTAAGCCCAATTGCGCCGATGGTACTGCATATTGTGGGAGAGTAGGTAGCTGCCGTTTTTCAGAGAAGCTTGCAACAATCAGTTGTAGGCTTCTTTTTTTGTGTAAATCTGTTTTATAAAGTCATTATAATATCAATTTATTTCTAACTTTTTATTAACTTTGCAGAGTATTTGAGATTTTTTAACATCACAATTTATGAATTGGTTTACAGAACTACTTACAGGTAATTCTATTGCGCATGCTGTGCTTATTTATGCCTTTGTGATAGCTACAGGTGTAATGTTAGGCAAGATTAAAATAGGTGGTATCTCGCTAGGGGTAACATTTGTTTTATTTATGGGGATTTTAGTTGGCCACTTTGGTTTTACAGTGGACCATACTGTAATGCATTTCATCAAGGAGTTTGGTTTAATCTTGTTTATCTTTTCTATCGGTTTACAAGTTGGTCCTAGCTTCTTTACCTCTTTCAAAAAAGGAGGTATGATGCTTAATGGTTTGGCGTGTTTGCTTATTCTATTGGGTATTGGTGTTACTTTGTCGTTGTATTATATATTTGGCGGCGAAATTTCTATACCAATGCTAGTTGGAATTATGCAAGGTGCTGTAACTAATACACCAGGTCTAGGTGCAGCTCAAGAGGCGTTAAGACAATTGAGTGAAGCAGGTGAATTGACAGGTAATATTCCATCTATCGGACTTGGATATGCTGTAGCATACCCTATGGGTGTGATTGGTGTTTTACTTAGTTTTATTATTATAAGAGGAATTTTCCGCGTTAAATTGGACAAAGAAGAGGAAAGTCTTAATGCTCAGAGAGAGTCTACTGAAACACCAAATTGGATTTCGATAAAGGTTACAAATGAGTCTTTAGTTGATTGTACTTTGTCTCAATGCCAAAATATGATACGCAGACAATTTATTGCATCTCGTCTGTTTACAGGTACTGAGGTTATAGTTCCTTCTGAGGAGACACGTCTACGATTGGGAGATATTTTATCTATTATTGTAAATGATGCAGATGAGAAGTCTGTAGTTGCATTTATGGGTAAAAAAGTAGATTATGTGTGGGAAGATAGTGAAAATACTATGGTTTCTCGTCGTATAGTTGTTACTCAAAGCAATATCAACGGTAAAACTATTGGTTCTCTTGCTCTTCGTAGTGTTTATGGTGTAAATATTACTCGTGTTCACCGTTCTGGTATTGACCTTTTGGCACGTCCTGAACTTTACCTTCAAGTTGGTGACCGTGTTACTGTGGTAGGTTCTGTGGAAGCTATTAAAAAGGTAGAACAAATATTGGGTAATACTCTTAAACGCTTAAATGAGCCACACTTGATAACAATTTTCTTGGGTATTTTTGTTGGTATTTTAGTAGGTAGTATTCCTATCCACTTCCCAAATATGCCAATGCCTGCAAAACTTGGTTTAGCTGGTGGTCCACTTATTGTTGCTATCTTGTTGGGACGTTTTGGTTATCGCTTGAAACTTATTACTTATACCACTCAAAGTGCAAACTTAATGCTTCGCGAAATGGGTATTTCATTATTCTTGGCTAGTGTGGGTATTTCTGCAGGGGCTGAGTTTGTGGATACTGTAGTTTCTCCTGATGGTTTACGTTGGATTCTGTCTGGTGTATTAATTACTATGATACCAGCTCTTACTGTTGGTGTTATTGGCAGGTTGCTTAAACTGAATTATTTCACTTTAATTGGTATGATTTCTGGTAGCTGTACAAATCCACCTGCGCTTGCATATTCTAGTTCTATTGCAAACAATGATGCTCCTGCAGTGGCTTATTCTACAGTTTATCCTCTAACGATGTTCTTAAGAATTATTTGTGCACAGTTTATAATACTCCTATTTGCATAATAGAGAAAGAGGCAGACTTAAAAATCTGCCTCTTATTATTTTTATCCAGCCCACCCTTCTTTGTCTAGATTTCTATACGAGATGGCTTCTGATATGTGTTGCATTTCTATATTTTCTTTATGATCTAAATCTGCTATAGTGCGTGCAAGTTTTAAAATTCTGTCGTATGCTCGTGCAGATAGATTTAGTTTCTTCATAGCATTTTGGATTAGATTTTTACTTGCTTCGTCTAATACAGCATATTTTCTAAGTAGTTTGGAATTCATTTGTGCATTGCAATAGATGCCATCTTCATTTTTATATCTATTTTCTTGTATTTTTCTTGCTTCTATAACTCTCTTTCTTATTGTTTCACTACTTTCGCCTAATGGTTTGTTGCTTAAGTCTTCAAATGGAACTGGTACTATCTCCATGTGTATGTCGATACGGTCGAGTAGTGGACCTGATATTTTGTTTAGGTATCTTTTTACTGCCCCTGGAGGACATACGCACTCTTTTTCTGGGTGATTGTAGTATCCGCAGGGACATGGATTCATAGATGCTACTAACATAAAACTAGCAGGGTATTCTACAGTGTGTGATGCTCTTGAAATGCAAATGTTTCTGTCTTCCAATGGTTGTCGCATTACTTCTAGCACTGAACGCTTAAATTCTGGCAATTCATCAAGATAGAGCACCCCATTGTGAGCAAGTGAGATTTCGCCAGGTTGTGGATAGGAACCTCCTCCTACAAGCGCAATGTCTGAAATCGTGTGGTGTGGACTTCTAAAAGGTCTTCTATGTAGAAGTGCTTTACCCTGTGGTAGATTTCCTGCTACGGAGTGAATTTTGGTGGTTTCTAGTGCTTCTGAAAGTGATAGAGGTGGTAGGATAGATGGTAGTCTCTTTGCTAACATTGATTTTCCTGCGCCTGGAGGACCTATGAGAATAATATTGTGTCCGCCTGCAGCTGCTATTTCCATTGCTCTTTTCACTTGTTCTTGACCTTTAACGTCAGAGAAGTCGTAATCATATTTTAAATTGTCTTCTGCGAAACCACTTAGGTTATCTACTTTGACTGGGTCTAATACTAGTTTCTCTTCTAAGAAATCAACTACTTCGGTAATTTTGTTCACTCCGTATACTTCGAGTCCTTCTACCACTGCTGCTTCTTTTGCGTTTGCTTGTGGTATAATCAGACCTTTAAATCCTTCTTTTTTTGCCATTATTGCTATGGGTAGCACTCCTTTTATTGGTAAGATACTTCCGTCTAATGAGAGTTCGCCCATAATAATATAGTCTTCTAGTTTATTGCACTCAATCTGACTATTGCCTGCTAGCATGCCCAAAGCAAGAGGAAGGTCGTATGCAGACCCTTCTTTCTTTATATCTGCAGGCGCCATGTTGATAATAACTTGTTGTCTTGGGAATTTGTACCTGTTGTGAGTAAGGGCAGATAGAATACGTTCTCTACTTTCTCTCACTGCACTGTCTGGAAGACCTACTAAGAAGAATTTAATACCTTGTGATACGTTTACCTCGATGGTAACGACGGTCGCATTGATGCCTTGCACCGCAGCGCCAAAACATTTTACTAACATAAAAAAAAGATTAATAAATGGGGGATAGTAAAATTTTACTATCCCTAGTTATGTTTTAATTTTGCTAAAATAGTTTCATTGCCTATTGTTTCGTCATCTATATCCACTAATATTTCTGCATCAAGTGGAAGGTATAAGTCTACTCTTGAACCAAATTTGATGAAGCCCATTTGCTCATTTCTATGGCATTCCATACCTTCTTTTGCGTATGTCACGATTCTACGTGCTAGTGCTCCTGCAACTTGTCTTACAAGTATAGTTTGTTTGTTTGGTGCTTCAATAAGCACTGTTGAGCGTTCGTTTTCTGTGCTTGATTTTGGCAGATATGCAGCCATGTAGCGTCCTTTTTGGTGAGAAGAATGTAGGATTTTACCTGCAATTGGATACCAATTGGCATGCATATTGAATGGTGACATAAATATAGAAACTTGGATTCTTTTTTCGTGAAGAAGTCCATTCTCTTCTGTTGGTTCTATAACTACTATTTTACCATCTGCAGGTGCTACTATATAATTGTCGTCTGCAATATGAGTTCTATCTGATATTCTAAAGAAATATGTGAAGAATGAGAAGAAACCAAGTGAAACAATAATTGTAACTGTGGTTAGTATAATAGCGTTAAAAATAAGGTATATCAACCCATTGATAACGATTAATGCCAAAAATAGCATTAATAGAAATGAACGTCCTTCTTTGTGAATTTTCATGATGCAAGTTCTTTTAAGAATGTTAAGTATATATAGATTACAGGTATAGCAAATAATAAACTATCAAATCTGTCTAAAATACCTCCGTGTCCTGGGAGAATATTGCCAGAATCTTTTATGTTTACTGTGCGTTTTAATAGTGATTCAAATAGGTCTCCGTATGTGCCGAATATTACTACAAGTATGCCAAATACTATCCATTGCCATACTGGCACGGCAGGGAAGAAATACCAAAATACTAGTGAACCAGCAATTGCAAATAATGCTCCTCCGATGAAACCTTCCCATGTTTTTTTAGGTGATATGCGCTCAAAGAATTTGTGTTTGCCAAGTAGCATTCCTGATAGATATGCACCTGAGTCTGAAACCCATATTAGCAAGAAAAGTGCTAATACCCAATGAATATTTTCTGGTATAGCAATAAAATTGAGCATACTAAATGGTAATGCTACCATGCATTGACCTAGCACAGAGAATGCTAGATTGTGCATTGGTGCAGGTTTATTTCTGTATAGTTCTGCTATTACTATTGCTAGTATATAGAATGCATATACAATAATAAGTGTGGCAGTACCCCAAAATGCCCATTGAATACATCCTGCGTATAAAACTACCCCAGCAATGATAAGTGCAATGCTAGGTACTTGAACATTCTCATTTAAGTTTACAAGTTTGTAGAATTCATATAACCCTAATACGCAAAATACTGAAAATAGTGCTGATAGGGTAAAGTATAACTCTTGAAAATAGATACTTGCTAAAATTGAAAATGCAAAGATAACTCCTGTTAATGTACGCGTAATAAAATTATTCATTGTTAGTATTATTTTCGTCTGTTATTTGAACCTCTTCTTTAGGCTCTTCGTTTGTTTCATTTTCTTCTTTCTTATTTTCCTTTGATAACTCTTCTTGGCGAGAAATCCAAGGACGTTTGCCGAATATTCTTTCTACGTCGTCTGCGAAAATAACTTCTTTTTCAACAAGTAAATCTGCCAATTCTTTGTGTTGTTCCCTGTGGGTTATAATTATGTCTTTAGCACGATTGTACTGCTCGTCTACTATTGCTTTAACTTCTGCGTCTATAAGTTCTGCAGTTTTTTCGCTATATGGTTTTGTAAATGAATATTCGCCTCTAGATGAATCGAAATAACTTATATTTGATAGTTTGTCGCTCATACCGTAGTAAACTACCATAGAGTATGCCATTTTTGTGGCGCGTTCTAGGTCGTTTAATGCTCCAGTTGATATGGTAGAGAAGCAAACTTCCTCTGCTGCACGACCTCCAAGTAGTGAACACATCTGGTCTAGAAGTTGTTCTTTTGTTGTTAGTTGTCTTTCTTCTGGAAGATACCATGCGGCACCAAGTGCTTTTCCACGTGGTACGATTGTTACTTTCACAAGTGGATTTCCATATTGCAATAACCAACTTATAGATGCGTGTCCTGCTTCGTGTGTTGCAATCGAGTTCTTTTCTGTGTTTGTGGTCAATTTATTTTTTCTTTCAAGACCACCAATTATTCTATCTACAGCGTCTAGGAAATCTTGTTTGCCTACACTTTCTCTGTTCTTTCTAGCAGCGATTAGTGCAGCTTCGTTACAAACATTTGCTATTTCCGCACCAGAGAAACCAGGAGTTTGTCTTGCAAGAAAATCTATATTAAGTCCTTCTTCTAGTTTTAGAGGACGAAGGTGTACTTGGAATATAGCTTCTCTCTCGTGTACATCTGGCAGATCAACGTTTATTTGTCTGTCGAAACGTCCTGCTCTAAGTAGGGCTTTGTCTAGAATGTCTGCTCTATTGGTAGCAGCAAGTATGATAACTCCGCTATTTGTACCGAAACCATCCATTTCTGTTAGAAGTTGGTTTAGGGTGCTTTCTCTTTCATCATTTGAATTGATAGAAGGACCTTTGCCTCTAGCGCGACCAATTGCATCTATCTCATCGATGAAAATGATACATGGAGATTTTTCTTTTGCCTGACGGAACAAGTCTCTTACTCTAGATGCACCTACACCAACAAACATCTCTACGAAGTCTGAACCAGAAAGTGAAAAGAATGGAACATTCGCTTCGCCTGCAACTGCTTTTGCAAGAAGGGTTTTTCCTGTTCCCGGAGGACCTACAAGTAATGCTCCTTTAGGAATTTTACCTCCCAATTTTGTGAATTTTGAAGGATTCTTAAGAAATTCAACTATCTCTTGTACTTCTTCTTTTGCTCCTTCAAGTCCTGCTACATCTTTAAAGGTAACCTTTTGTGCTGTGGTGTTTTTGTCGAAAAGTTGAGCTTTAGATTTACCTACGCTAAAGATGCCAGAACTGCCACCACCACCCATTCTTCTGAATATCAAAATCCAAAATACAATAAGTATTAGTAGTGGTAGTGAACTTAAAATAGAATCGAAGAAGTATGTGCGATCTTCGTATTTAATTTCTATTTTTTGGTCTTGTTTACTTGTTATAAATGTGTCGAAACTTTCAGCAGATGGAATACTTACTTCTAGTAAGGTCTCTTTTCCTATATGCTTATGAGCTTCTGATGCACCATATATTTCTATAAAGGCTAGACTGTCGTTTGCATTTATAGTGGCTTCTGCTGTTTCTTTGTTTACAACAACAATTTTGCTTATATAACCTTTGTCTACATATTGCTTAAACTGGCTATAAGAGACTTCTTTTGTGTCTCCATTGCCGTCCCAAAATGTAATTCCAATAAGGAAAATACCAATGATTAGATACAACCATGTGAGATTTATCCTTATTTGAGGTTTTTTATTGTTGTTTGGGGTGTTGTTTTGTTGTTTACTCATAGTTCTGGTATTTCGTTTATCTCTGCATCTTCCCAAAGGTGTTCCAAGTCATAGAATGCACGTGGTTCGCGTTGCATAATATGAACCATAATGTCAGAGTAGTCTGCTACAATCCATTCGCTATTTTCAAATCCTTCCATAGCGATTGGTTTCTCTCCATAATTTTTTCTTACGTATTCTTTTAGGTTTGTTGCTACATAATTTACGTGAGTGTTTGAATTACCTTCACAGATAACCATATACTCACAAATGTGATTTTCTATTCCTGTTAAATCTACAACTACTATTTTTGAAGCTTTACCGTCTTGTAAACCTTCAACAATCATATCAACGAATTTCTTATTTTGTGTCATATTATTCTTTTATTAATTCTGCAAATATACTGCTTTTTGCAACATTCTCAAAGGCTTGCGCAATAATATCATCATCTTTAAGGGCAATTGGAGTTCCAGCGTCGCCAGAATCACAAATACCTTGAACTAGTGGAATTTGACCTAGGAGTTTTAGTCCTCTTTTTTCTGCTAAATCTTTTACACCATCTTTACCGAAAATATAATATTTGTTTTCTGGTAGTTCTTTTGGTGTAAACCAAGACATGTTTTCTATAAGTCCAATGATTGGTACGTTTACTTTGTCGTTTTGGAACATATCAATGCCTTTAATCGCATCTGCAAGTGCCACTTGTTGTGGTGTGCTCACCACTACTGCGCCATCTAGTTTTATGGTGCCAACAATGCTTAAGTGAATATCACTTGTGCCTGGAGGTAGGTCTATTAGGAAGAAATCTAAATCGCCCCATGCAGCGTCGTTGATAAGTTGTTTAATAGCATTGCTTGCCATAGCACCACGCCAAACTATAGCAGATTCTGGATTTACAAAGAAACCAATTGAAAGTATCTTGATGCCATATTTTTCTATTGGCATTATTTTCCCGTTTTCATCGGCAACAGGTCTAGCATCTTCTATATTAAACATTTTAGGAATAGAAGGACCATAAATATCGGCATCTAAAAGACCTACTTTGTAGCCTGCTTTGCTAAGTGCTATTGCAAGGTTTGCTGATACGGTAGATTTTCCAACACCGCCTTTACCAGATGAAATAGCAAGTTTGCATTTTACTCCTTCAAGTGGCATTGCCTTTGGGGCTTGCACAGGAGAGTTTACTATTACGTCAATGTGTCCTTTGATGTCAACGTCTTCGCACACAAAGGTTAAAATGGCTTGTTCACAGGCTTTTATAAGCGATTTTGCAAATGGGTCTTGTGGTTTTAATTGTAATGAAAACCACACAGAGTTGCCGTCAATTCTTATGTTGTCTGCCACCATATTTGCGCTAACGATGTCTTCGCCAGTGCCTGGATAGCGTACTTTCTTTAGTGCGTCTATTATTAGTTGTGGGTATAGTGTCATTTTTTTATCCTCTTCTATTGTAACTTTTATAATTATCCTTTTCTATATCTTCATCTACTTCAACAAATTCTGTCCTTTTTGAAAGAATAAATTGTATGTATTTAATTGATAGTCCGCGTTCTAACCATTGTTTTTCGTAGTGAGTTTTAATTGATAAAATCTCATTGTCCCAACCACTGTGATATAGGTCGTCGGTAGAAACGTTCACTGCATAGTTGTTTTTTTCTACCATTAGTTTGGTGTAAGTATAAAGGAATGGACTATCTGTTTTTAAGTGGATAATGCCGTCTTCTTTCATAATTTGTTGGTATCTTTCCATGAAAGCAGTGCTAGTAAGGCGTTTTCTCACTTTTTTCATTTGTGGATCTGGGAATGTAATCCAGATTTCGCTTACTTCGTTTTCTGCAAAGAAACTTGTAATCATTTCTATGTTTGTGCGAAGAAATGCTACGTTTTTATCTCCATTTAGGAATGATTTTTTTGCACCAGTCCACATTCTTGCACCTTTAATGTCTATACCAATAAAGTTTTTTTCAGGGAAAAGATGTGCAAGTTCCACTGTGTATTCACCTTTACCGCAACCCAATTCTAGCACAATCGGATTTGAATTGCCGAAATACTCATGCCATTTACCTTTAAGTTTAAAGTCGTTTTCAAGTTCTTTAGCTGGGCACTGGAATACATTTGTAAATGTTTCCATTTCTGCAAATTTCTGTAATTTATTCTTTCCCATAATCTACTTTTTCTATGGTTAATCCAAGTGATTCTACTCCTGTTAAAAGGCTATCTCTCATAGCCTGATAAATATCAAATGTGTACTGACCTTTTTTATGAAATTTTATTTCATTCATATAAATGAGTGGCATTTCATAAACATAAAAATAATCTTGTCCCAAAGGTCGTCCTATATTGTCGTATAGATAACATTCCAATGTGTCCTTGGCGATATTGCCTTCTGGATCTGTTGAAGATGTAAATAACCACAAGTTTTGGTGTTTAAACTCTGAATTGTGTCTAATGTTTAACAAAACATTGTAGTGGCTAATAGTATCTTCTGTGTTAAATGAAAACGAAATAGTGGAATCTTTATGCCAAATGCAATCGTCTATTTCATGATATTTATTATAAACACGTGAATTATTGCACGACGACAAAAAAAGAATGCCTATTATGGTTAATGTGATAATATTAACTATTTTCATTTTTGTGGTCTATGTTTTTTGTTCTTTTTATTCTTTTTCTTTTTGTTGTCGAAACGAGTCAAACTACCTTCTCCCACAGCTGTGGCAAAGTCTAGAGGTACAGCTTTTTCCGATTCGCTAGAGTCTGTCAAATTGTCTGGTTTAATGCCTTTCTCGTTTAGTTCAATTATCTCTTTTACCCTATCTAGTGGCAACTCTACTAGATTTTGTGGGCTATTTGGCGCAGTAGAATAAGTCATTTTGCGCGCAAAAGTGTCTAGTTTAAAGAAATAATAGTCGCTTTCTTTGGTAGAAAGAACAATATTTTTCTCTGGAAACTCTTTTAGTGCTTCAATGTAGTTGTCTAACTCAAAGTTGAGGCAACATTTCAGTTTAGCACATTGTCCAGCAAGTTTTTGAGGATTCATAGAAATATCTTGTATTCTTGCTGCGTTTGTTCCTACCGATGTAAACTTGCTTAAGAAAGTAGAACAACAAAGTTCTCTACCGCAAGGACCTGTTCCTCCAATTCTACCAGCTTCTTGGCGTGCACCAATCTGCTTCATCTCTATTCTTACCTTAAACTCCTCTGCTAAAACTTTAATAAGTTGTCTAAAATCGACCCTCTCGTCTGCAATATAGTAGAAAATTGCTTTGTTACCGTCGCCTTGGTATTCAACGTCGCCAATTTTCATGTCGAGGTTTAAATCTTTGGCAATTTTTCTAGTACGAAGCATAGCATCGTTTTCTTTTGCTTTTGATTCTTCCCATTTTTCTAAATCGGCAGGTTTTGCTTTTCTATAAACTCTGCGAACTTCGTTTCTATTGATGTCATAACCATTTTTTCTCATTTGTAGAGCTACTAAATAACCTTGTAGGGTTACAACTCCTATGTCGTGTCCAGGGTTTGACTCAACTGCTACGATGTCGCCTTTTTCTAAAGTTAAATTATTTGAGTTTAAGTAATAACCTTTTCTTGTGTTTTTAAATTGGACTTCCACATATTGGCAAGTCTCGTGGTTTACAGGAATATCTGCCAACCAATCATATACGCTAAGCATCTGATGAGAGCATTTTTTGCTACCAGCTGCAGTTAAGCGTGCGTTCCCTTTATCTAGTGTATATTCCATTATTTTTTTATTTGTGTCATTAAATTAATTCCTAAATCGAATAAGACAATCTTTGTATTTACGTTTTGCGAAATATCTCTATTTGCCTTATCGAACAATTCTATTATATTTTCAATGTTTTCTACCGTTAGAAATCGTCTAAACTTATCAGAAAATGCTTGTTCGGTATTTGTCATGTAATTCAAAGATGAGTTTTGTAAATGTGCGATAAAGCATTCTCTAGTAATGTGTTGTGTGTATGATAAAAAGTCTTTTATCTTTTCTCTACTGCTACTAGCCATCGCCTCTGTCCAGTTTTTTAGAGTCAAGAGGTTTTTAGAATAAGCACATAACATTAGTGTTCTGTAGTTGTTTAGATTGTCGTCGCTATCTTCATTTTCTTCGCTCACTTCCAATGCCTTAACATAATTTCCGTTGGCAATATGTGCAGTGTGTGCACCCACGTGTTTTGCCAAAGTGTCTTCATCTATCACAGGTACGTGAACCATTTGTGATCTAGAAATGATAGTAGGTAAAATAAGGTCTGGTTGTTCGGAAATAAGTATGAAAATAGTGTTTTCAGGTGGTTCCTCAACAAGTTTTAGTAGTTTGTTGGCACAAGTCTCGTGCATTTTTTCTGCAAGCCATATAATCATTATCTTATAACCATTTGAGTAAGATTTTAAACTAAGTTTTCTTAAAATCTCTTCGCTCTCGTTGCTATAGATAAGACCTTGTTTTTCGTTACTTATAGTATTTATCCAACCTTTATAAGAGAAATATGGGTTTTTTGTTACCTTTTCTCTCCAACTATCCATAAAGTCGTTGCAAACAGTTTTAGAACCCTCTTTTGTAATTGGAAATGCAAAATGCAAGTCTGGGTGTGTGAGCTTTTGCATCAATCTACAAGAAGGACAGACTCCGCATGAGTCATTTTCCTGTCTGTTTTCGCATTGTAAATATTGAGCAGTGGCAAGGGCAAGAGCAAGTTTTCCGCACCCCTCGTTGCCCCATAAAAGCAAGGCATGTGGAATGCGTCCTTCTTTAACACTACTTATTAGCTGTGCTTTAAGATTTTCTTGTCCTATTATCTCTCTAAATAACACTTTATACCTATTCTAAACTACAAAGATAATAAATAAATTAGGAAATGCGATTTAATGAGAGTAGATTTTTTAATATATAAAAATTTGGAGTTTTCGTTTTCTCCGTGTAAATTTGCAAAAACTATGAGCAAGGTATTTTCAATCATAAAGTTATTGACCAACAAGTTCTTAATTGTAACTGTTGTTTTTTTGGTGGCAATTTTTACCACCGAGGAACATAATGTCGTAATTAGATATAAAAATACCCGTACCATAAAACAATTGGAAAAAGAACTTGCATTTTATAAAAATAAATCTGCAGAAAATAAAAAGCGCCTAGAACAACTTAGGGCAGACAAGGCACAGATAGAGAAGTTTGCTCGTGAGAAGTATAGAATGCATGCTCCCAACGAAGATGTATTTATAGTAGAATAAAAAAAAGATGCAACCTTGTGATTGCATCTTTTTTTGTTAAGAATATCAGATTATTTTCTGATACCTAGTTCGCGGATAATGTTACGATAACGTTCAATGTCGCGTTCTTTTAAGTAATCTAATAAACGACGACGTTTACCTACTAACATTACTAAAGCACGTTCTGTGCTATAATCTTTTTTGTTTGACTTTAAGTGTTCAGTCAAATGAGCAATACGGGTAGAAAATAATGCTATCTGGCTTTCTGGAGAACCAGTGTCAGTATTAGACTTTCCGTATTTGCCAAAGATTTCTTCTTTTTGTTCTTTGCTTAAATACATATTATATTGTTTTAATTGGTCGGCAAAGATACAACTTTTTTATAATACAATCCAAATATTTTTATTAAATTTGCACTTGTAATACCCAATAAATTAATCTTTTATAGAGGTAAACTATGAATGAACTGCAAAAATTTGGTTTTAAAGGCGAAGATATTGCCGCTACATATCTTACAAATAAAGGCTATTCCATAAGGCATCGAAATTGGCGCTCGCATCGTATCGAACTAGATATTATCGCCGAAAATGAAGATTATATTGTTGTTGTAGAGGTGAAAACCAGGCGCAACGATAAGTTTTGTCACCCCTCAGATGCAGTAAATCGTACTAAGATAAAGCATATTGTAAACGCGACTCAAGCATACATCTTCAAGCATAACATAAACAAAGATGTTAGGTTTGATATTATTTCTATTATGCCATTACCCAATGGAGAATTTGCTATAGAGCATCAGGAAGATGCCTTCTATCCTCCAATGGGTAGGTGAGAAGGAGGTTTTACCCTCCTGTTATCCATCTGTAAATATCCATGCCATTGGCATAGAATACTAGAAGCAGAAGTATAATGATGCCTATTTGTTGGGCTTTATACATAAATTCTGTGCTAAGTGGTTTTCTTCTTATCACTTCAATGATAAGGAAGAACATGTGACCACCATCAAGTCCTGGGATAGGTAACACGTTCATAAAAGCAAGCACTATAGACATATAGGCAACGATGTTCCAGAAATAAATCATGTTAAATGAATCTGGAAATAAACTTACGATACTTCCAAAACCTCCCACGCTTTCTGCTCCTGCTTTAGTAAATAGCATTTTGGTGTCGCTTGCATATCCAGTCATCTTTTTGTATGCTTTCTCTATGCCTGCAGGGAAGGATTCAAAGAAACCATATTGTTTGCTTGTAATGTTGTAAAATTCATAATATGGTGTTAGATAAACTCCAATCTTACCATTTGCATCTGGAGTTATCTTTATTTCTTTGTATTCTCCATTTCTATACAGTCCTAATGTGGTTTCTGTTAAAGGATTTTTGGCAAGAGCAGGTGAAAACTCGCTCACAAAAGTAAGTTTTTCTCCATTTATGCTTACTAAACTATCTCCAGTTTGTAGTCCCGCAAGTTCTGCAGGTGTAACAGGCATAATTTCTTTTACGACGAATGGTGTTCTAAAGTTGGCAAAACCTTCTTTTGAAGTGATAAGCTCTTCCATAAAGTTTTCAGAAATGTTTACCTTAACGGTGTCAACACCTCTTAAAACCTTAACTTCTTTTGCGTTGAGAATAAGTCTCATAGCTTCTTCGCTCAATGATTCTAAATTGATGCCATCGGCTTGCAGTAGGATGTCTCCATCTTGAAAACCTTGTTTGTGGGCAACAGAAGAAAATTCCATGCCGTATTTAGCATCTTGAAGCGAAATATACTCTTCTCCAGTAGAGAAAAGCAACATTGCAAATACTACAATAGCAGTGATAAAGTTCATCACCACGCCAGCCGACATAATAATAAGTCTTTGCCATGCTGGTTTGCTACGAAACTCGTATGGTTTTGGCTCAGATTTGGTAAATTTTGTGTCAAAAGACTCATCTACCATACCAGAAAGTTTCACATAACCACCAAGTGGAAGCCAACCTATACCATATTCAGTGTTAGACTTTTTACTTTTATATTTGAAAAGAGTGAAAAAAGGGTTGAAGAATAGATAAAATTTCTCCACTCTCACTCCAAACATACGTGCAGTGATATAATGCCCAAACTCATGGATAATCACCATAAGTGAAATGGCTAAAAAGAATTGTAAAATTTGCATTTTATAGTCCTATTTTTTCAGAAGTAATTTTTCTAACAAGAGAGTCCGTTGCCACATAATCTTCGTAGGTAGGGCTTGCTATGAAATCAGTATTTGTCATAGCCCATTCTATCAAGTCGCTCATGCCAAGGAATGAAATTTTGTCGTGCAAGAAACCATACACAGCAATTTCATTTGCAGCGTTAAGAATACAAGGCATATTGCCACCTTGTTTCATAGCTTCAAAAGCAAATCCTAAATTTCTAAATCTCTCAATGTCAGGTTTTTCAAATGTAAGTTGATTGAATTTCAAGAAGTCCAATCTTTCGTAGTTGTTTTCTAGTCTATTTGGATAACTCAATGCGTATGCAATAGGAAGTCGCATATCTGGAAGGCCCAATTGTGCTTTAACAGAACCATCTTTAAATTGTACCATTGAATGCACTATAGATTGAGGGTGTACAAGCACATCAATTTGGTCTATATTTAAGTCAAACAACCATTTTGCCTCTATTACCTCAAAGCCCTTGTTCATCATGCTTGCAGAGTCGATAGTAATTTTAGCTCCCATGTCCCAATTTGGATGTTTAAGCGCATCTGCCTTAGTTACATGTTTAAGCTCTTCCAAACTATGTTTTCTAAAAGGTCCGCCAGAAGCAGTAAGAATTATTTTCTCTATAGGATTTGTTATCTCTCCTGCAAGACATTGGAAAATTGCAGAGTGCTCAGAGTCTACAGGTAGGATAGGAGAGTGATGTTTCAGAGCAAGGTCTTTAATCAATTCTCCAGCCACTACCAATGTTTCTTTATTTGCTAATGCAATAGTTTTACCTGCCTTCACAGCAGAAATAGTAGGTTTAAGTCCTGCGTATCCCACCATAGCAGTTACTACAATATCAACAGAAGGCATTGAAACTAAGTCACATACGGAATCTATCCCTGCAAACACTTTAATGTCTTCGTTTGATAGTGCTTCTTTTACTATTGGGTAACATTCGTCTTTTGTAACAATAACGAAGTTTGGTTTGTACTTTCTAGCTTGGCTAATTAATAGCTCAGAATTGCTATGAGCAGTGATGCCAAAAAGTTCAAATTTGTCTGGGTTGCTAGCGACAACATCTATAGTTTGTGTTCCGATAGAACCTGTTGATCCTAAAATTACAATTTTCTTTTTCATTCAAAAACTATATAGTTAAGTGGGTCTTGAACTTGTGATTCTTTCCATAATTCAAAGTGTAGTGATGTTTCTTTTGTACTTTTCTCGCTCATCACAGCTATCACCTCTCCACTTTGAACTATATCGCCCGATTTTTTAAAAACATTTGCAGCACCTTTGTACACGGAAATAAACCCTTGTGGGTGAATGATTTGGATAAAGTAATCTTCGTCCAATGTATATGCAGAATAAAGTACTGTCCCTTGATAGATAGAAACAATAGGAGTAGAAGGTTTGGTGGTTATATCTACACCTAAATGACCATTTATTGGGTCAAATAAATTTTTAACCTCCCCGATAGTAGGTTTGAAGAATACAACATTGTTGTGAGTAGCATTATTTGTGGTGGTTGCACTAATGTTGTATCTTTCTTCCTCTTCAAATTCTTCACAAAACTCTTTTTCTAACATGCTTTTTTCCAAAAGTTGCTCGTCGCGTTGTTTAGCAATGATAGAATCAGAGTTTAAAAGGCTATCTTTTATAATAATATCCCCAGTAACTAAGTCTTTAAAAGTATTGATGTAGGCTTGTCTCACAGAAACTTCTTCGGTGAGTGAGTCTATTATAAGAGCATTTCTTACAGCTTCTTTTCTAATATCACTACTAATATTGTCTGGTAAAAGTTGTCTTAATGGGGTAGTTAGTATTAGGGTTGAAAATAATACTAGTACTGCCAATAAGATAAATATGAAAGTGAAAAAGAAACGTTGTGCAGACATACGTAGATGAAATACTTCTTCTAAAGTATTCTCGTTTAGCACAGATATCTTGTACTTCATCTTAATTCTCTGAAAGAAATTTAGTCTGTTTGCACTTTTCATAGTTATCAATAATATTAACGACGTAAAGATACAATTTTCTAATGAACGTAAAAAATCTATTAAGTAAAAAAAATATTAATTTTTTATCGTAAAAAATTTGTAGATATAAAAAATAGTATTACCTTTGCACTCGAATCGCGGAATGGAGCAGTGGTAGCTCGCTGGGCTCATAACCCAGAGGTCGTTGGTTCGAATCCGGCTTCCGCAACAAATCATAAGGAAATTACCTATGAAAAAGGTGATTTCCTTCTTTTTTTATGCAAAATCTGATGAATTTGCTTATAAATTATAAGTTTTCACAAAAAAATATTAAAAAAAAGTCTCCCAGAAAATTGTTTTTTTTCAAAAAAAATTAACTTTGTAACCCGTAAAAAGAATACAATTTATGAGACTAATCATTCAGCCAGATTATGACAAGATGTCAAAATGGGCAGCAAATTATGTAGCAGCTAAAATAAACGCTGCAAATCCTACTTCAGAAAAACCTTTTGTCTTAGGTTTACCAACAGGCTCTTCACCTCTAGGTATGTATAAAGCTTTAGTTGAGTTAAATAAAAAAGGAATAGTTTCTTTTCAGAATGTAATAACATTTAATATGGATGAATATGTAAATCTTCCAGAAGAACATCCAGAAAGTTATCATTCATTTATGTGGAATAATTTCTTCTCTCACATAGATATTAAGAAAGAAAATGTAAATATCCTAAATGGTAACGCTTCAGACCTTGCAAAAGAATGTCAAGAATATGAAGAAAGAATTGCTAAAGCAGGTGGTATTGATTTATTTTTAGGAGGTATTGGTCCAGATGGTCATATCGCATTCAACGAACCAGGTTCTTCACTTCAATCTCGCACTAGAGTGAAAACTTTAACCACAGACACCATCATTGCAAACTCAAGATTTTTTGAAGGTGATGTGAATAAAGTTCCTAAAACAGCTCTTACAGTGGGTGTTGGTACAGTAATGGATGCAAAAGAAGTTTTAATTCTAGTAAATGGTCACAACAAATCACGTGCACTAGGTGCAGCAATAGAAGGAAGTGTAAATCACTTATGGACTATTAGCGCATTGCAAATGCACCCAAAAGGCATTATAGTTTGTGATGAAGCCGCTACACTAGAACTTAAAGTAGGTACCTACAAATATTTCCTAGATATAGAAAAAGACAATCTAAATCCAGATACATTACTATAAAACCTTGATAAAAATTAAGGGGCTTACTTGTAAAAGTGAGCCCCTTTTTCTATTTGTTTCGACTTTAGTTCTTTCTCTGATTAACTTTTAGAATGGAAGTTCTCCATTTTCATCTTCTTGTGGAACTGGCTGAGAAGGTGATGATGGTGCAGCAGATGATTCGCCTGCTAGATTGTCAGCCTTTCTTCCTAATAATTGAATTTCGTTGGCAAGAATTTCAGTTGTATATCTTGTAATACCATCTTTCTCCCAACTGCGAGTTTGTAGTTCGCCTTCTATATAAACTTGTGTACCTTTTTTAATATATTGTTCAGCAAGTTTTGCTAGGCCTCTCCAGCACACGATAGTGTGCCATTCTGTTTTGTCTGGTACTTCTTTACCATCATTTGTTTTGTAACCTTTTTTTGTAGTTGCAACAGAAAAGTTTGCAACAGCAAGATTGTCGCTCACATAGCGTACTTCTGGGTCTTTGCCCACGTTACCGATAAGTAATACTTTATTTAATGACATAAGCTTAGTTTTTAATTGTTCTTGGATTAAGAATTAAGCCGATTTAACAAATAGTTTTCCTTTTTTCATAGTCACAAAGATAGTAAAAAAAATAAAACAAAAATGTTTTTTAGAAAAATATGATTATATTTACTAAATATTTTTTTTATGAGAGGATTTCTATACATATTATTGGTCTCGTTATCTGTTTTATTAGTTTCTTGTACTCGTAGTTCTACAAAAAACAATCCTAGGGATTTGGCTCAAATAATAGAATCGGATACACTTGTGGTGGCTACACTATATGGACCAATCTCATATTTCAATTACAAAGAAAGTGAAATGGGATATGAATATGAGTTTGTAAAACTCCTATGTAAAGAATTAAAAGTAGGGTTGAAACTTCATGTAGCTCCAAATATGTCTGCTCTACTAGAAATGCTAGAAAATTATGAGATAGATTTAGTAGCATATAGAGTCCCATATACAGAAGAAAATAAATCAAAAATAGAATTCACAAGAAGAGAATATATTTCCAATCAGGTATTAGTACAATGCAAGTCTGATACTTTGGTAAGAGATGTGTTGCAACTTTCAGGAAAACAAGTCACTGTAGTGCCAAATTCAATATATTCAGAACGTATAAGTTTCCTAAATGATGAAATAGGAGGTGGAATAAATATTATATATTCAGCAGATACTTCAAAGGTTGAAGACCTAATAGCAGATGTGGCACATCATAGAATTAGCTATACCTTTGCAGAAAATGATATTGCAAGACTTAATAAAACTTATTTTGGCAATATAAATTATGATGTGGACGTGAGTTTTCCCCAAAGAGCAGCGTGGTGTGTGTCAAAAAACTCTCCAGAATTACTATCCTATATTAATGAATGGGTGAAAAATACCTCAAAAAGTTCAAAATATACAGCAATCTATCAAAAGTACTTTGAAAAAAGCAAATATTTTGAATCAGAAGGTTTTAAGAAAATTCCTAGTTACAATAGAATTTCTTCATACGACGATTATTTCAAAATTTATTCAAAAATTGTAGGGTGGGATTGGCGTTTACTTGCAGCAGTGGCATACAAAGAATCAAAATTTGATCCGAACGTAACTTCATGGGCTGGAGCTTGTGGACTTATGCAGATAATGCCAAAAACAGCACTTTCCCTAGGACTTACAGAAGAAGAATTTTACGACCCAGAGAAAAATATTCAGGCTGCAGCAAAGTATTTAAATAAAATGAATAATCTATTCCCTAATATTTCAGATGAACGCGAGAAGGTAAAATTTGTTTTAGCATCATACAATGCTGGACCTGGACATATTTTTGATGCAAGAGCGTTAGCATTAAAAAATGACAAAAATCCAGATGTTTGGGACGATGTAAAAGAATATCTTAGATTGAAATCAAATCCAGAATACTATAACGATGAGGTCTGTAAATATGGATATTGCAGAGGAGAGGAACCTATCAATTATGTAGATGTCATCACAACAAAATATGGAGAATATATACTCTGGGCAAAATAAAAACCCAAAATAAAAAAGGGAGATTCACTCGAATCTCCCTTTTTCTATTAGAATACTACTTATTCAGCAGCACTTTCTTCTTTAGTTTCAATCAGGTTACGTTTAGCTTCCATGATTTTTTCATATTCTTCACGAGAAGCAACAACTATTTTTTCGTAAGCTGAAAGACCAGTACCAGCAGGTATCAAGCGACCTGTAATAACGTTTTCTTTCATACCTTCTAGGTAGTCAACTTTACCGTTAATAGCAGCATCATTTAATACTTTTGTGGTTTCTTGGAATGATGCAGCAGACATGAAGCTTGTGGTTTGTAGAGCAGCACGTGTGATACCTTGTAAGATTTGGTTAGAGGTAGCAGGCACTGCTTCACGAGTTTCAACTATACGTAAGTCTTTACGTTTTAGAGAACTATTTTCGTCACGTAACTTACGAGCTGTAACGATTTGACCACGTTGGAAGATTTCAGAGTCACCAGCATCTGTAACAACATATTTGCCCCAAATATTGTTGTTTTCTTCCATAAACGCTTGTTTGTCTACAATTTGTTTTTCAAGGAAGTGTGTATCGCCTGGATCGTCGATTTCAACTTTACGCATCATTTGACGAACGATAACTTCAAAGTGTTTATCATTGATTTTTACACCTTGAGAACGATATACGTCTTGAACTTCATTCACAATGTATTCTTGAACAGCGGTAGGACCTTTAATTGCAAGGATGTCAGAAGGAGTAATAGCACCATCTGATAATGCACCACCAGCACGAACGAAGTCATTTTCTTGTACCAAGATTTGTTTAGAAAGTGGAACTAGATAGATCTTTTCTTTACCAATCTTTGGAGTAACAATGATTTCGCGTTGACCACGTTTGATTTTACCGAAGCTAACTTCACCATCAATTTCTGATACTATAGCAGGGTTTGAAGGGTTACGAGCTTCAAATAACTCAGTTACACGTGGAAGACCACCGGTGATGTCACCCACTTTACTAACAACGCGAGGTATCTTGAATAGGGTTTGACCTATTTGGATGCTAGCATTTTCGTCTAGTGAGATGTGAGCACCTACTGGAAGTGTGTATGTACGAACCACTTTGCCTTTTTCGTCAAGTACAAGAGCTGAAGGAATTTTGTTTTTGTCTTTGTCCTTAGCTTCAATGATAATCTTTTCTTTAAGCCCAGTTTGTTCGTCAGATTCAACTTTGTATGTAATGTTTTCAATTACATTTTCAAATTTAATCTTACCTTTCACTTCAGAGATAACTACAGCGTTGAATGGGTCCCATTCACATAGAGCATCACCTTTTTTCACCTTAGCACCATTTTTCACAAAGATTGTAGATGCGTAAGGGATATTTTGTGTTGTTAAAACAACTTTAGTATTAGGTTCAACGATACGAAGTTCAGTCAAACGGCTAACAACGATTTCTTCACCAGATTCAGACTTAACTGTACGAAGCTCATCTATTTCTAGAACACCATCGTAGCGAGAGATAAGTTTGTTTTCAGTTGCAACGTTGGCAGCGACACCACCCACGTGGAAAGTACGAAGTGTAAGCTGAGTACCTGGCTCACCGATTGATTGAGCAGCGATTACACCAACAGCTTCACCTTTTTGTACCATACGTCCGGTAGCAAGGTTGCGACCATAACATTTAGCACAAACACCTTTCTTAGATTCGCAGGTAAGAACTGAACGAATTTCTACTTGTTCAATAGAAGATTCTTGAATTGCTTTAGCAGCTTCTTCAGTGATTTCTTCACCAGCACCAACAATTACTTTTTCAGTTACTGGGTGAATAATATCGTGAACAGAAACACGACCCAAGATACGTTCATATAGAGAAGAGATAACATCTTCATTGTTCTTAAGCTCTGTAGCGATAAGACCACGAAGAGTACCACAGTCTTCTTCCTGAATAATCACGTCGTGAGAAACGTCTACAAGACGACGAGTTAAGTAACCAGCATCGGCTGTTTTCAACGCTGTATCCGCAAGACCCTTACGAGCACCGTGAGTAGAAATAAAGTATTCTAGCACAGATAGACCTTCCTTAAAGTTAGAAAGAATAGGGTTTTCAATGGTTTGACCACCTTCAGCACCAGCTTTTTGAGGTTTAGCCATCAGACCACGCATACCGCACAACTGACTAATCTGAGTACGAGAACCACGGGCACCAGAGTCCAACATCATATATACAGAGTTGAAACCTTGGTCGTCTTTCTTAAGTTGATCCATCAAGATATTTGATAGATTGTTGTTAACGTGTGTCCAAGTATCGATGATTTGGTTATAACGTTCGTTGAAGGTAATGAAGCCCATGCTATAATCGCTAAGGATTGCTTCAACTTTATCGTAACCTTCTTGTACAAGTTTTTCTTTTTCTTCTGGGATAATAACGTTTTCAAGGTTGAATGATAGACAGCCTTTGAACGCCATATAGTAACCTAAGTTCTTGATATCGTCAAGGAAGTCTGCAGTACGAGCAACACCGCACACAGCGATTACCTTGCTAATGATGTCACGAAGAGATTTTTTAGTAATAAGAGTATTAATGAAACCAACTTCGTCAGGAACACATTCGTTGAATAAAACGCGACCTACAGTGGTGTCAATTAATTTAGTTACTAATAAACCGTTTTCAACATCTTTAGTTTTAACAGTAATCTTAGTGTTAAGAGTAACGCGACGTTCGTTGTACGCAATATTTACTTCTTCAGGAGAATAGAACTTCAATCCTTCGCCCATAGCGCCAGAACGTTCTTTGGTCATATAGTATAGACCAAGAATCATATCCTGAGATGGCACTGTAATAGGAGCACCATTGGCAGGGTTTAGAATGTTGTGAGAAGCTAGCATAAGGATTTGAGCCTCAAGGATAGCTTCGTTGCCAAGTGGCAAGTGAACAGCCATTTGGTCACCGTCGAAGTCGGCGTTGAACGCGGTACATGCAAGTGGGTGAAGTTGGATAGCTTTACCCTCAATCATCTTAGGTTGGAATGCTTGAATACCTAAACGGTGAAGAGTAGGAGCACGGTTTAGAAGAACTGGGTGTCCTTTCATTACGTGTTCAAGAATATCCCAAACTACTGTATCTTTTCTATCAACGATTTTCTTAGCTGATTTTACAGTTTTTACAATACCACGTTCAATCAATTTACGAATGATAAATGGTTTGTAAAGTTCTGTTGCCATGTCTTTTGGA
>JAXJWL010000118.1:0-2098 GCA_036308065.1 Paludibacteraceae bacterium | reverse complement strand
GAGTGTGAATTTCATCTATAAATAGGATAATCTCACCATCAGACTTAATTACCTCATTTATAACGGCTTTCAGACGTTCCTCAAATTCACCTTTAAACTTGGCACCTGCCACCAGAGCACCCATATCAAGTGAGTATAGTTGTTTAGATTTCAAGTTTTCTGGCACGTCACCTCGCACAATACGATGTGCTAAGCCTTCGGCAATAGCTGTTTTACCTACGCCTGGTTCACCTATCAAAATAGGATTATTTTTGGTCCTACGACTAAGAATTTGAAGCACACGTCTTATCTCCTCATCACGACCAATCACTGGGTCCAATTTGCCATTGCGTGCTTTTTCATTTAGGTTCACTGCATATTTGGCAAGTGACTGATAGGTTTCTTCTGCACTTTTAGAAGTGGTTTTACTATTTTGTGTTAGCTCTGCTATGGCACTTTCCAACCCTTTTTCTGTAATGCCAGCATTTTTAAGCATGCTTTGCACTGCATTTTTCTCAGTTAGCAATGCCATAAGAATCATTTCTAGCGGCACAAAACTATTTCCGCCTTTATCAGATAAAGACATGGCTTTAGTTAGCACCTTATTTGTCTCATTACTAAAGAATGGACTTCCCCCTGATACTTTAGGATAGGATTTTATTTGGTTATCTACTACTTGGTGTAAGGTTTGTGTATTTACTCCGAGTTTAGCAAATAGGAATTTGCACACACCTTCACCCTCCAATATCACACCTTTCAATAAATGAGGTGTTTCAATGGCTTGATTGCCATTTTCTTGGGCTATCTCAATGGCTTTTTGAATAGCCTCTTGCGATTTGATTGTGAATTTCTCAAAGTTCATAATAAAAATCTCCTTTCACTCATCATAGTTCAAATCCCGTGCCAGTGACAATTCTCTGCCATTTTTGACAAAAAAAGACTCACCGATGATTCAGTGAGTCTATAGATATTTTGTAAAACTTGTTTTAAAAGAGGAATTTCTAGGCGACAAAATTACCTTTTAAAACATAGTTTTATCGCGTTCTTGGTAGATGCGTTCAATTATATCCACCACCTTCATACCTTCTAAAAGGTTGGTTGCGATAGCAGAGCCAGCTTTTAGGGTATCGATTACGTTTTTGATTACGAAACCGTGGTTTTGAGCAGCACCTTTGTATGCACCAAAGTCGTTTTCGTGAGTTGGTTCGGTAAGTTCTGGCATTTCGTAGTCTTGGATGTGGCAGTGAACCACAGTATCCATATATTGACCAGCTACTTTAACCGTACCTTTAGAACCAATGATAGTAACAGAACTTTCTAGGTTTTTGTCCCAAACTGATGTTGAATAGTTTAGTGAACCCATACCACCATTGATAAAGTCGAAATCTACACAACCGGTATCTTCAAACTCAATTAAGTCACCGTGTGAGCAGTTTGCAAATTTACCACGGATATTGGTGATGTCACCAAATAGCCAGTAAAGCATATCCACATAGTGAGAGAATTGGGTGTAAAGTGTACCACCGTCTAGTTTGTTGGTGCCGTGCCAGCTACCACGTTGGTAATAACGTTCGTCACGGTTCCAGAATGCATCTACTTTCACGAAGTAGATTTCACCTAGGCGTTTTTCGCTAACCAATTGTTTCAACCACGCCATTGGTGGAGAATAACGGTTTTGCATTACGCAGAATACAGAACGTGACATTTCAAGTGATTTGAACACGATTTTTTCTGCGTCAGCTTTGTTTAGCGCGATTGGTTTTTCTAGTACTACGTGTTTTTTAGCTTCCAATGCTTTAATAGCATATTCTGCGTGAAAACCGTTTAAGTTACAAATATTTACTACGTCGATGTCTTCGCGTTTTAGAAGTTCGTCATAGTCGTTGTAATAATCTTCTTTTATTTCTGGGTCTATTTTATCTTTTGGAAGCACATCGCATACGGCCACTAGGTTTGCACCTGGGTTTCTGCGAATCATTTCTGCATGGCGTTTGCCAATGTGTCCAAGACCTACTACTGCAAAATTTATCATAAATTAAATCTCTTTTACAAATCCGTCTTTAAGTTGATATTTTTGTCCTGTTGCTGGGCAAGTTGCAAAACCTTCTTCGTCGAAGTG
>JAXJWL010000117.1:0-1106 GCA_036308065.1 Paludibacteraceae bacterium | reverse complement strand
TAGTAAATTGACGAAGTCTTACTTGGTCTTGTATAAAATAACAGATAAACTTGTCGCCAACTTTTAGTTTAAGCGCATCTGCTTGTTTTGAAGAAATTAGCACCTCGTTGGAAGGCATCTCAACCTCAGAACCATCCACAGAGTTATCTCCCAACCCATCTTCCTTTCCATCTCCCGCACCACATTCCGCGCTTTTGCTCATAACAGGCAATTCACCTTCTTTGAGATATTCTTTAAAGAAATCCCAATTATAGTTGGCATCCACACCCTTTAGCACAATGCCTTGAAAATCAGTTTTAGTCTTGATTATGGCAGGTTTTGTAGCTGTAATCTGTGTGTAATCTACATTTGGAACTTGCTTTATGGCATTTATTAGTGTATCTGAAAACGAAATAGGGGGTAGATCGTATGTTTTGTTGTTGGTAAGGCTAGTAATTTGGATATGAGAACCAAATCCCATTACCTTTCTGCCCACTTCGTTTTTAAAACCTACCACAATGGCAAGCGAAAGCAACATTACAGCAAGCCCCAATGCAATGCCACATAAAGCTATGCGCACAGCAGGTTTGGATACCTTTTTCTTGTTTTTGTTGTCAGAAAAATGTATTCTTCTTGCTATAAAGAGTGGTAAATTCATTATTTCGTACGACCAGGATATACTTCAAGTGCTTTTTTAAGTATGAAAAGAGCCTTTTCTAGGTCTTCTTTGTTGAGAACATACGCCAAACGCACCTCGTTGCAACCCACATTTTTCATGGTGTAGAAACCAGAAGCAGGAGCCATCATCACGGTTTGTTTTTCGTATTCAAACTCACTTAAAAGCCAAGCACAGAATTTATCTGAGTCGTCGATTGGAAGTCTTGCCACAGTGTAGAATGCGCCCATTGGCACGGCAGAATATACTCCCGGTATCTTGTTTAGACCTTCGATAAGGTAATTTCTGCGTTCTAGATACTCATTGTACATTTCTTGCATGTATTCTGCAGGAGTATCGATAGAAGCCTCGGCAATCACCTGACCAATAAGAGGAGGAGAAAGTCTAGCTTGGCAGAATTTCATAACGCTTTCTTTCACAGATTGGTTTTTACAAACCAAAGCGCCAATTC
>JAXJWL010000116.1:0-4311 GCA_036308065.1 Paludibacteraceae bacterium | reverse complement strand
CCCAAAATACAAGGCTTTCTTACAAAAAGAGGAATACAACTCTATGGTGCAAGAGGCGTGGCTATTGATGGGTAAGGCTCAGTATTATCAGTCAGACTTTATGGCAGCTCTTTCTACGTTTTCATATATTAAGCAACACTTTAAAGACAACAAAGATGTGTGCGTAGAGGCATCGCTATGGGAGGCAAGAACATTTGCAGAGCTAGGTTGGTATTACGAGGCAGAAGAAACTCTAAAGAGAATTGATGAAAAAACATTCTCTCACGAAACAAATGAGATTTTTGTGCTTGTAAAATCGGACTTACTCCTAAAACAAGGACTTTACGAAGATGCCATCCCATTCCTATCTACTGCAGTAGGTCAAGCGGGCAAAGACGACAAAGCACGTATGTCTTATATTATGGCGCAAGTATATGAAGAGGCAGGACAATACGCCGAAGCATATAAATGGTACGAAGAATGTTTGAAAAGTAATCCTTTGCACGAGCTTGAGTTCAATGCTATGCTAAGTCAGGCACGCTGCTATCAAGGAAAAGATATTGCTTCATTGAAGGCAAAACTTGAAAAATTGATTAAAAAACAAAGCAACTCAGAGTATTTAGACCAAATCTACTACACCATAGGTGAACTTTATCAAAGAAATGGCAACGAAGAGCAAGCAGTGAAGTTCTACGAAAAAGCCATAGACGAAAGTGTTCGCGAAGGTATAGACAAGGCAAAAGCACAAGTGGCACTAGGTGAGATTTATTATTCAAAAGAAAACTACCTTAAAGCCCAACCACTTTATAGTGAGGCTATTCCTGTGCTGCCAACCACATTTGAAAACTACACTGAGCTGAGCAAAAAAAGTCTTCTTCTAAACGATATTGCCAAAAATCAGCAAACAATAGTTTTGGAAGATAGTCTTCAATACCTTTCTACACTAAGCAAAGAAAAACAAATTGCAATAATAGAAGAGGTAATAAAGAAAAGAAAGGAAGAAGAAGCTGAAAGACAAAGAAAACTAGAGGAAGCGGCACGCATTCAGTCTATTCGCGACCAAAATGCAGCCATGGGCCAAACAAACCTTTCTCTAGGTGAACTTGCCGACAAGTCTTGGTATTTCTACAATCCATCACTTATTACACGTGGTAGATTGGACTTCCAAAAAACTTGGGGTAGTCGTGTATTAGAAGACGATTGGCGCCGAGCAAACAAGGCATCAAATGCATGGGATTTCTCTGCTACAGAAGATGATGAAGAAGGTCTGGATTCACTTGCAGTGGCAGATACCACACGAGAAAAACAATACACTCGTGACGATGTGGAATATTACTTACGACTTATTCCTCAAACCCCAGAGCAATTGGCTACATCAAACAAAAATATAGAAAATTCGCTTGTAAACCTATTTACTATATTTGAATCTAGAATGGGCGACAAAAACAAAGCTATAGAAGTGTATGATACATTGGTAGCTCGTTTCCCAGATAGCCAACAACTTGATATGGTGAGATATAGACTATATCAAATGTATGAACGTGGTGCCCAAACAGCAGAGGCGCAAAAGATAAAAGACATACTATATACCAAACACGCAGATAGCAAATATACACGTTATCTACAAGGTGGTATGCCAGAACCAAGCACAGTGAACGAAAAAGTAGAACTTCTATATAGAGAAAGCTACTCAGCATTTAAAAATGGCGACGTAAACACTGTGAAGAAAAACGCTTATATTGCAGAAACCACATATCCAGAACACGACCTTGTGCCTAAGTTTATGTTCCTTTCTGCAGTAAGTACAGGCAAAGAAGATGGCAACGACATCTTTAAAGCCAACTTACAAAAACTAGTAGAAAAATATCCAAATAGTGAGATTTCTACTATTTCAAAAGATATTGTTGCACTTATGGAGCAAGGAAAAGAAGTACAATCTTCATTTAGTGTAACAGAAATACAAGAACAAAGAGAGCAAGTTATAGTAACAGAAGAAGAATTCGCTACAAATATTCAAAAAGCAGGATTCTCATACGACCCAGAAAGCGCACATATATTCATTTGTATGGTAGAGGGAGAAGAAGATGCTAAGAACAGAGTGTTGTATTCAATTGCTCAGTTCAACTTCTCTAGATTCCTAATAAAAGACTTTGACCTGGCCGTGCGCAAGTTAGACGATGGTGGATACGCAATTGCAGTGAAAGGATTGATGCACCTGAAAGAAGCAAACTGGTATCAAAATATGATTCTAACCGACGCTGGTATAGTATCTGTTCTAAACGAGATTGAACACAAAGTATTTGTTATTTCCGAAGACAATTTCATTAAGATATTCGACAAGGAGTCTGTACAAAAATACCTAGACTTCGTAAACCAAAACCAACTTGAAGTAACCGACTCCGAAGAAATAGAGAAAGAAATCGGCTTCGTGAAATAATAGTTAAAAACAAAACAAATTATGACTATTATTAGAAGAAAATTTAAGAAATTGATTTTGTGGGGATTGGCAATGCTATTTCCTCTAATGTCGTATGCACAAGGAGAAACTAAGCACAAAGTGGGAGTTTCTTTAAGTGGAGGTGGGGCTTTAGGCTATGCTCATATTGGTGTGTTGGATGCTTTGGAAGACTATGGTATAGAGCCAACCATAGTGTCTGGTACAAGTATGGGAGCTATTGTAGGGGTTTTATATGCCGACGGATATGAGCCTAAAAAAATGCTAGACTTAATCACTGAGCATAAAATGACTCATAAAAGTAAGATTATGTCACTTGATATAAAGTCTAGTGAATTGGGTTTGTTTTCAAAAAGATATATTGCTTCATTTTTGGATAAAACTCTTCACACAGATAGTTTTGATAGCCTTCCAAAACCATTTTATTGTGCTACAACAAACTTAATGACTGCTCAAGGAGAGATTATTGGCAGTGGTGATAAACTAAAAAAATATACATTGGCATCTATGGCTATTCCTGTTTTATTTCAGTCTGTAGTGATAGATAGCATGGTGTATATAGACGGTGGAATAACAAACAATTTACCAGCATGTGCAATTAGAGAAAAATGTGATATACTAATAGGTATAGATGTAAATCCATACACAGAGGTAAAGAAAATAAGTAACATCAAAGAGGCGGTGATGCGTACTATGACTACAATGGTAATGAACACATCAAAAGAAGGAAGAGAATGTTGCGACTACGTTGTAGATGTGTATGCGTCTCACGACTATAGTATTTTAGATTTTGATAAATTTAAAGAAATTTATAAGATAGGTTATGATGCTGGTGTACGTTTCCTTTTAAACAATCCAGAACTATTGAAAACAAGTGGAGAGTTCAAGGATAAACAACTATACAAAAAGCAAGAAACTGATTCTAAAAAGAAGAAAAGGAAATAGAATATGGATCGTAAAGAGCTAATACATCATGTTGCGCCAGCTATTTTGCGTTTTGAAAATCGTCCTTTTAATCACAAACAGTTGGCCACTGTAGCAGGTATCACCAAAGCTGGTGACAAAGCAAAATTGCCTCATATTTTGGCATATTTTGTACAGCAAGGTATTATCCAAGAAGTAGAACGTGGTAGATATAAAGCTATCACCTTAAACAAGTATGTGGATGGTGTTATCGACCGCAACAACAATGGTAAGACACACCTAATACCAGACGACGGAGGCGAAAAAATATTCATAGCAGAACGCAATCTAGGACATGCTATGAAAAACGACCGTGTGCGTGTGCTAGTCTATGCAAAACGCAGCAAACGCCAAACCGAAGGTGAGGTTGTAGAAATCTTGGAAAGAAACAAAACCAGATTTGTGGGTGTGATGAGCATCTGCAATGGGGTCTCTTTTGTTATCGTAGACAATAGACTATTATCTAACGATATTTATGTGCCAAAAGAAAAATTGAATGGAGCAAAAGATGGTCAGAAGGTGATTGTAGAGATGACAGATTGGCCAGAAAATGCAAAAAATCCATTTGGTCAAATCTTGGATGTGCTAGGTGATGCAGGCGACAACGAAACAGAAATGCATGCTATCCTTGCGGAATACGGACTTCCATATTCATATCCAGAAGACTTAGTTGAAGAGGCAGAAAAGATAGATGTAAACATTAGTAAAAAGGAAATCGACAGCCGTTTAGACTGCCGAAAAACTACCACATTTACTATCGACCCTCACGATGCAAAAGACTTCGACGATGCACTTTCATACAGAAGACTGCCTAACGGCAACGTAGAAATAGGTGTGCATATTGCCGACGTGAGCCACTATGTAACTCCGGGTTCACCAATCGACAAAGAAGCATACGACCGTGCCACATCTGT
>JAXJWL010000115.1:0-4001 GCA_036308065.1 Paludibacteraceae bacterium | reverse complement strand
CATTTGATGGAACTGAAATTTCATAGTAACCATCAAAGTCGGTAATGGTACCTACAGAGTTGTCACTTTCTAGAGTAACATAAGCACCAATAACTGGTTCACCAGTTTGGTCCACAACTGTACCTGATATTTGTGTTTGAGCGATCGCTCCTACACAGAAAAACAGTGACATAATAGCTGTCAATAACCATTTACGCGAATTTTTCACATTGTTAATACTCATGTAAATAATTTTTTAAGGTTAATAAATAGGATTAATTTTATTTTAATATATTGATTTCCAATAAATTCACTCTCAATGAAGTTTGAGTTATAATGTTAAAACCAGTCGTTTATCATTAATTATTTTAACAAATGCCCGTAAAAACCTCGTTAATCAAATACAAACGTACTTTTTTTTTTAGTATTACACAAAAAATCCATTAAATAAATTAACTTTTTCGAGCATTTTTTTGTCAAATGTTAAAATTAAGGAACAATTGCCACTGGTAGTTTTTCTATTCTATATTCAACATCACCACCATATAATTCTAAATATATAACGTAAAGTCCCACTGGTAACACGCAGGAATCTTCTCCTCTGCCATCCCAATATAAACTTCCCTCTCCAGAAACAAGTTCACTATCAAGTATAGTATAAACAGGATATCCTGCAAGTGTAAAAACCTTCACAGATAGCCTATACTCGCTTTGCAAACGATAGATTAATTCTACACTTTCGGGCATCTCAGAGTCGTAAATACGTACTATCGAAGACTTTAATTTTATAAAATCCTTGGTCTCATTTTCTGAGTCTTCATCTACATTTGAATCGTCGTCTTTGCTGTCAATAAACCTGGAATTTTTGTATCCGGGAGTTGCCTTAACAAGGGTTGAAGCAGAATGCCAGATGCCATTTTTTGAACGTTCCAATGTAATACCTTCTACATTATCCAATAGAGCATGATGCATATTTGCATTATAAGAGAAGGAATCTATCAATAATGTATCTACTAAAAGACGAATATAACCGCTATCATTGGGAAGAGGGAGCATTTTGTCTATCTGAATGATATTTTGAGGAAATATACACTGATATTGAGAGCATAAAATCAAAGAATCTTTGGTAATTGCCACACACGAATCGGGTTCGAGTATATAATAAGGTATAGAATAGGTTTGCTTTTTGTTGCCAAGCATACACATTGACAAATCAAAAACAGTGTCTGACGCATTATAAATCTCAATAAAATCTACCCCATCGCCAATTGGATTAAAAAGCACCTCATTTATAAGGAGTTCACCCTCTTTTGGAGTGCGAGGAGTGGAAGAATCCTCTCCGTTTACCTTTTTCTTCGCAAAGCAAAACGACTGACTTCTAGTTTTTGTATAAACACAATGCCACCCAAGATAGGACGAATAATTTACCTCATCTGAATAAAACTCAGAGGCATTTGTAAGTGTATCATTCAATGTATACTCAATGAGCCAATCATCTGACTCTAAACGTTTTAAAGTAACATATATCTTATTAAATGAATTGTCTAACAACTTCTCATTCTCTTCGTGAACAAGCGTGGATTTTCCGTTTTTCTGACAGTAAAATCCTATAGTGCGTTTTGTTCCGCCAAACATAAGATAATACGCAGATGAAGAGGCATTTACATTTGCAGAATCTGCCATAATATACCACTTGAGATAATTGGAAGAAGTTGGAGAAAAGGAAAGACTTATTTCTGCTTGCCAAATGGCATTTTTAGAGACCATGGAAACCTCTGAAATATACGACTTAGAGGCCACTGCAGGAGCATTTAAACAGATGGAATTTTCATCTATTATAAAGTTTTGGATATCACCATAATAAGCATTAAGGGCTAAAGGAGAAAAAAAAGCGAGTAAAATGAGAATTTTCTTCATATTTTTTAAGATTATAATGAATTAAAAATGTAATTTTGCATGCGGAATTTTACACACTGTAAAATCTGACTACAAAAGTAGGTAAACAAATTAATTAAACAAAATAAATTTACAGAAAAATGAATGTAGCAATTGTTGGTGCCAGCGGTGCTGTTGGCCAAGAATTTTTAAGAGTTTTAGCGGAAAGAAATTTCCCTATCGACAACCTAGTGTTATTTGGTTCTGCTCGTAGTGCAGGTACAGAATATGAGTTTAAAGGTAAAACTTATACTGTAAAAGAACTTAAACACGGCGACGACTTCAAAGATATTGATATTGCATTTACATCTGCTGGTGCAGGTATTTCTAAAGAATACGAAAAAGACATCACCAAATTTGGTGCTGTGATGATTGACAACTCTAGTGCTTTCCGTATGGATGCTGATGTGCCATTGGTTGTACCTGAAGTGAATGCTGCTGACGCTAAAGACCGTCCACGCAACGTAATTGCAAACCCAAACTGTACTACTATTCAAATGGTAGTAGCACTTAAAGCTATTGAAAACCTTTCACACATTAAACGTGTACACGTTTCTACATATCAAGCTGCTTCTGGTGCTGGTGCTGCTGCAATGGCAGAACTAGAACAACAATATCGTCAAGTACTTGCTGGCGAAGAAGTTACTGTAGAAAAATTTGCTTACCAATTGGCATTTAACCTTATCCCACAAATCGACGTATTTACAGATAATGGTTATACCAAAGAAGAAATGAAAATGTACAACGAAACACGTAAAATCATGCACTCAGACATTGAAGTAAGTGCAACTTGTATTCGTGTACCTTCTCTTCGTGCTCACTCTGAAGCTATTTGGGCAGAAACAGAACGTCCTATCAGCGTAGAAGAAGCAAGAGAAGCATTCTCTGCAGCAGAAGGTGTGATTCTAGAAGATAATCCAGCAGAAAAGAAATACCCAATGCCACTATTCCTTTCTGGAAAAGACCCTGTTTACGTAGGTCGTATCCGTAAAGACTTAGCAAACCCTAACGGCATTACTTTCTGGTGCGTTGGTGACCAAATTAAGAAAGGTGCTGCTCTAAACGCAGTGCAAATTGCAGAATATTTAATTAAAGAAGGTGATATCAGAAAATAACAACTCAGTTATATATTCTAAAAAATTGGCTTCCGATGTAAACGCTCTTGTAGAGGGCGTTTCGTCGGAACAATTGTTTATATTGACTGACGAACATACAAAAATCCATTGTCTTCCTATTTTGCAAAGCGAGGGAGCAATGAAAAATGCCAAGGTGTACACTATGCCTTGTGGCGACCACTATAAAACCATAGAAACAGTTGTTGAGATTTGGAAATTTCTTGGAGAAAATGGTGGTACACGTAAGTCTATGCTTATAAACTTAGGTGGCGGAGTAGTAACAGACCTAGGAGGTTTTGTTGCAAACACATTTAAACGCGGTATTCGCTTTATAAACATTCCTACCACCCTACTTTCTATGGTAGACGCTGCTGTAGGAGGCAAGACTGGCATAAACTTCAACGGACTAAAAAATGAAATTGGAGTAATAAATCCTGCAGAGACTGTAGTAATTTACCCAGACTTTTTGCGTTCGCTAGATACAGAAAACCTACTTTCTGGCTATGCAGAGATGCTAAAACATGGACTTCTTTCTTCTGAAGAGGAAATGAAGAAACTAAATAAATTTGATGCTAGAAGACCAGATTTTGACCTGCTAGCAGAACTTATAAAGACTTCTATAGAGGTAAAAGCCAATATTGTGAAGCAAGACCCTACAGAAAAGGGAATTCGCAAGGCACTAAACCTAGGACACACCATAGGACACGCTTTCGAGAGTTATTCACACGAAACAAATAGACCAATTCTACACGGACACGCTGTAGCATGGGGACTTATTGGCGAACTTTTCCTTTCTTACAAACTACAAGGTTTCCCTCAAAGCATAATGACAGAAACAGTGCGATTTATAAGAGAAAACTACGGGGTGTTTGAGATTACATGCAACGACTACCCTGCCCTATACGAATATATGGCACACGATAAAAAAAACGCCACTGCAGGTGAAATAAACTTCACTCTACTGAAAAATAT
>JAXJWL010000114.1:0-1011 GCA_036308065.1 Paludibacteraceae bacterium | reverse complement strand
GGTCTGCAGAGCAAGACACGCCCATACCTACAGGACAAGATGCACCGTGACGTGGAAGACGTACAATGCGAATGTCGTGAGCAAGGTATTTACCACCAAATTGAGCTCCTAAACCAATTTTGTGAGCTTCTGCAAGCACTTGTTTTTCTAGTTCTACATCGCGGAATGCACGGCCATATTCGTTACCTGTGGTAGGAAGTTCGTCGTAGTAGTGTGTAGAAGCAAGTTTCACTGTTAGCAAGTTCTTTTCAGCTGATGTACCACCAATTACGAATGCAATGTGATATGGAGGACAAGCTGCAGTTCCTAGAGATTTCATTTTTTCTACTAGGAATGGAACTAGTGTAGCAGGGTTTAGAAGTGCTTTTGTTTCTTGATATAGATATGTTTTGTTGGCAGAACCACCACCTTTTGTTACGCAAAGGAATTTGTATTCCATACCTTCTGTTGCTTCAAGGTCGATTTGTGCAGGAAGGTTACATTTTGTGTTCACCTCGTCGTACATATTTAGAGGTGCGTTTTGAGAATAACGTAGATTTTCTTCTGTGTATGTTTTGAAAACACCTAATGAAAGTGCTTCTTCATCACAATATCCTGTCCAAACTTGTTGACCTTTTTCGCCGTGGATAATAGCAGTACCAGTGTCTTGGCAAAGAGGAAGTTTGCCTTTTGCAGCTACTTCTGCATTACGAAGGAAAGTTAAAGCTACATATTTATCGTTTTCTGAAGCTTCTGGGTCTGATAAGATTTTTGCTACTTGTTCGTTGTGCGCACGACGTAGAAGGAAAGAAACATCGCGGAAAGCAGCGTTTGCCATTGCGGTTAAACCTTCTTTTTCTACTTTCAAAATAGGAGTTCCTTCAAACTCGCTCACAGACACGTAGTCCTTAGTCAATAAGTAGTACTCGGTCTTATCTTCTCCTAGTGGGAAAGGATGTTGATAATGAAATGTTGTTGCCATATTTAATACGATTTACAAATTTTGGTAAAGTTAGTATTTATTTTTTATTC
>JAXJWL010000113.1:0-7520 GCA_036308065.1 Paludibacteraceae bacterium | reverse complement strand
TTAAATATTTAATCACCTTGTTCGTTGCATTAGTATCATTTACTAATGTTGCTATGGCACAAGATGCTCCTGATACATTGGTTAACTATGATGACCAAATCATGTTAATCTCAGAAGAAGCAGAAGATGCTGTAGTAAATGAAACAGAACAAGCAGAGGAAGAAGCTACACTATCAGTATCTGGTAGTTTGGGCGACTTCTTTGGTTCTATGGGTATTTCTAAAATTATTATGGAGTGGGGTGCAGGCAACTGGCGCTACCTAGTAATGATAGCAATTGGCTGTTTATTACTATACCTAGCTATAGTAAAACAATTTGAGCCACTATTGTTACTTCCTATCGCAATGGGTATGATTCTTACCAATATCCCAGACGCAGGACTTTTCCATAGTGAACTATTTGCTGGTGGTCACGTACACTGGGCAGAAATGGCAGAAAACGCAGGTCTTCTAGACTACTTATATTTAGGTGTTAAACTTGGTATCTATCCTTGTTTAATCTTCGTAGGTGTAGGTGCTATGACAGACTTTGGTCCACTTCTAGCAAACCCTAAAAGTTTATTGTTAGGTGCAGCAGCACAAGTAGGTATTTTCGTTACCTTCCTATCTGCTATCGCAATGGGCTTCACTCCAGAACAAGCTGCTTCTATCGGTATTATCGGTGGTGCAGACGGTCCAACAGCTATCTTCCTAACATCTAAACTTGCTCCTGAACTATTAGGCCCTATCGCTGTGGCTGCATACTCTTATATGGCTCTAGTACCAGTGATTCAACCTCCTATCATGCGTGCTCTAACAACCAAAAAAGAACGCGAAATAGAGATGAAACAACTACGTATGCCATCTAAAACAGAAAAGATTATCTTCCCTATAGTAGTTATTATTATAGTAAGTTTAATCCTTCCTTCTGCAGCTTCACTTATCGGTTGCTTAATGCTAGGTAACTTAATGAAAGAATGCGGTGTAGTAGATCGTCTTGCTAAAACAGTTCAAAACGAACTTATGAACATCGTTACTATCTTCTTAGGTATTACCGTAGGTGCTACCGCAACAGCAGAAGCATTCTTAAATGTACAAACACTTATGATTCTTTCTGTTGGTATCGTAGCATTTGGTATGGGTAGTGCAGGTGGTGTACTTCTAGCTAAATTTATGAACTTATTCCTAAAAGAAAAAATCAATCCACTTATCGGTTCTGCAGGTGTATCTGCTGTGCCAATGGCGGCTCGTGTATCTCAAAACGTAGGTCAAGAAGCTAACCCTTCAAACTTCCTACTAATGCACGCTATGGGTCCTAACGTAGCAGGTGTGATTGGTTCTGCAGTTGCTGCAGGTATATTATTAAGCTTCTTAGGATAAAATCCCTCCTTTAAAATACATTATATAATTTAAGCGGTCACTGAGCTTGTCGAAGTGCCCGCTTAAATATTACAAAAATAACCTTTATCTATGTCTAAATATGGCTGATAATTATTTAGAAAAACAGTATGCAGATTATGAAAAAAGGCGTGCCGAATGGGAACGCCAGAAAAAATATGGTAAATTGTATACAAAAAAGCAATCGCATTAAAGTGATTGCTTTTTTTGTTAACTCATAACTTCTCTAACACTTCTTTTGCGTATTCAATAGCGCCGTGAAGCGAAAGGTCGCGATAGTTGCCACATTGTATTGCGTTAGCCGCAGGCACCTCTGTAGAGTTTACTACCTTTTTAAGAGCATTGATAAGTGCTACCTTGATAGTTTCTGGCTCCACATCACCCCAAACGATGAAGTAAAATCCCGTTCTACAGCCCATAGGAGAAAGGTCGATAACATTATCTACCTCTTCTCTTAGATAACCTGCTAGTAAGTGCTCTAAAGCGTGCAGAGCAGCTGTAGGAATAGCAGCCTCGTTTGGTTGCATAAACCTAAGGTCAAACTTACTTACTTTATCACCTTTTTCACCTGTCAAAAGACCACATTTTCTCACAAAAGGAGCTTTCACCTTTGTGTGGTCCATTGTAAAGCTTTCTACTTTTACCATAATTATTCAAATTAGAATCTAATGCCGTATGTTAATACTAACTGATTACGCACGCTACGCATGCCTATTGGCTCAAAATCTTCTAAATAGAATTGACTACCGTTGTATTTTGTATAAGAAGGTGAGTATGGATAGTAATCTGCTGTATTTACTTGCCATACGTATGCTAGGTCAATAGCGTGTCTTCCTATTCTATAACCGATACCTGCAGTCACGTTGTAAGAAGCAGTTTCGTTGTAGTAATCAACGTCTGTTCTCATGTCGTTGTAATAGTATCCTCTATCCATATTTGCGTCCATTCTTGGAGTAGAATATCCACCACCAATTCTAAGTGAAAGGTCGCCCAATGGTTTTATTTCAATACCAGCACGCACTGTGTGGCGGTCTTTAAGACTTCCTGAATATATGTCTTTTATGTGGTCTTCCTCTCCATTGATAGCAGCAGAGTTTTCGTATTCGTAATCTACGCCAATAAAGCCAAATTTGCCTAAAACGAAGCCTAAACTACCAATTGCTCTAAGTGGACCAGTAATGTGTGCGTCGCCTACAGAAGAAGGAGTTTCGTTGTATCCCCATTGAGAAAATCCACCTTTATCATATACGTGGTAGTCGCAATATGAAGAAGAGAAGTCTTTAAGCACTGCTACAGTAGGTGTGTGGAATGCAGCACCGATGCGAAGCCAACTTGTAGGTTTCACAATAAGACCAATTTTGTAGGTAAAGCCCACAGATTCAAAGCCGTATCTATTGTGTAGTGAATATACGCTACCATCTTCAAATGTCTCTCTAAGAGTGGTTTCCTTTAAATAGTCTGCATAGTCGCACTCAAATGTCATACCCCAATAGATAAGGTTTCTAATATTGCCAGAAAATGAAAGTGCAAAGTCGTTTGCAGAGCCTGCTTCCTTAAAGAAAATATCTTGGCGTGTATATTTTGTGTTTGACCAATCGTATAGTGATGTATAAATGTCGTCTATGAGATTAAATTTGGTATCTGTTAAGTAAGAATCAAATGCAAGCACAGAAGACCATGGAATTGATTCATCTTTGTACGCAGGGTTTGTTGGACCATCTTTTGTAAGTGCTCCCACAGAGATGTTGTCTGTCATTGCTGCTACCCATTGTGTGTATGAGTGTGGTTGATATCCATGATAGTTTGCCTCTCTAGCAAATTTTTTACTTTGGTTGTATGCAACACCAATATTTAAGTTTAGTAGGCTACTTTCTTCAAAATTCCAAGTACCTACAAACGCAATGTGTTGTAGGTCTAGTCTTGTTTTGGTATAGTATTTGTTGGTAGTAGAGTTGTTATTTAGCATACTGGTGTTGTCCCAGTTTACATTGGCAGAAACGGTAAATTCAGAACTTTTGTAGATACCGATACCTGCAGGGTTGTAAAACATGGTAGAAGCATCTCCACCCAAGGCGCCCATTGCACCGCCTACAGCCATAAAGCGAGCAGTACCGTTTAGTTCGTTGCTAGACGCTGTTAGCACATCATACGCAGTTTGTGTTTGTGCAAATGCACTCAATTGGGCTAGTGCCAATGTAAGTATAAATAAAAATCTTTTTTTCATGCTTTTAGGTTTTTGTTTGTTTTTTATCTACGTCCTCTTGGAGTAGCGCCTACAGAAGAACGTGCTCCACCACCAATAGAACGTGTGTTGCCACCGCTACGACTTGGTGTGAAAGAACTACTATTGCTAGTACCTGTGCTACGTTTGTTGAAGTTGCTAGAACTTGAGCTAGAACTTGCATTCCCACGATTGCCGCGTTGAGTAGCAGTATTGTTGTTTCTATTTACATTTGTGTTTGCGTTGCGATTTACGCTTCCTGTATTGGTACGTCCTGCGTTGTCACGGTTTACAGTGCCGTTTGTTCTTGTGTTGTTGCTAGGACGTGTAGCGTTTGTGTTATTAGCGTTTCTATTGTTGTCGCTAGGGCGTGTTGCATTTCCTCTAGTGTTACCATCACGGTGATAATCTCTGCTATGAGCATTTGCAGGACCATGATGATGGTCGTGGTGATGGTCAGGACCTGGGCCAGGATGATGAGGTCCATGAGGTCCGTGAGGAGGATGGTATGGATGATATGGATAATAAGGATATGGTTGGTATGGATATGGTCTATATGGGGTATATGGATAATATCCAGGATATGGACTAAATGGGTGCACCCAGAATGGATCGTACCAAGGGTCGTACCAAACGCTACCCCAAGGATTCCATACAAACCAAGAGTCGTAATACCATGGGCTGTACCAATTTGAATAACCTAAGTTTACATAAATATTTGCAGAAGAATTTGCTTTTTCTTCTTCGTCTGCGTAGTTGTAGATATAAACATTTTCTGCGCCCTCAATATTTACAACTTCAGGGTCGTAAAATTTTACTATCTCTTTTGTATATTGATAGTCTTCTCCTAAATCTAAATTGTTAGATTGTTGAGCCTCAGGTTCTTGACCTACGCGATTGTATTCATCGATACTTCTACTGCTAGAAGAGGTAGAACTAGTTGTTTTCTTTGTAGATTTAAAAGTTCCACCGTCGTAAATGTCATCATATTGTGCAAAAGCACAAACAGAAAAGCTTATTGCTAATAAAAAAATCCAAATTCGTTTCATAGCTTATCAAATTTAGTTGTATCTTTACATCCTATAAATAAGATATATTTAGCAAAGATAGTAATTTATTAAGTTGTATTATTTATTTTTTAGTTAAATCGTATGATGAATTATATAAAAATTTCTATAAACGTTGCAGGACAACCAGATTTTCAAGTAGATATCTTTACTTACGAACTAGGTGAAATCGGTTTTAGTACATTTGAAACTGAAAATGACACATTAATCGCCTACGCAAAGCAGACCGATTTTTCAGAGGAAGGTTTAATGCAAATGGCAGAAAATTATGAATTATCTTCAGAAATGTACAAAATTGAGGAGGTTGAAGACAAAGATTGGAACGAAGAGTGGGAAAAGAACTATTTTCAACCAATTGTGGTAGATGGTGGTGAGAGCAAATGTGTGATTCACAGTAGTTTTCACTCAGATGTGCCTGCAGCAGACTACGATATTGTTATCAATCCAAAAATGTCTTTTGGCACAGGTCATCATGAAACCACAAGTTCTATGCTTAGATGGATTCTTACAGACTCTATGCAAGGCAAAAAAGTGCTTGACATGGGTTGTGGCACTGCAGTGCTTGGTATTTTGGCAAAAATGCGTGGTGCAGAATATGTGATGGGCGTGGATATAGATGAGTGGTGCAAAGAAAATGCTACCGAAAGCGCTCAACTCAACAATGTGGAAATGGAAATTAAGCTTGGCGATGCTTCTATTTTGCCAAATGAAGAAATTTTTGATGTGATTTTGGCAAATATCAATAGAAATATCCTTCTTGCCGACATGGAATCTTATGTTTCTTGCTTAAAATGTGGTGGAAATCTGTATATGAGTGGTTTTTATACAGAGGATATTCCTGTGATTAGAGAAAAAGCAGAGTCTTTAGGGCTTAATTTTGTGGATTTTAAAGAAAAAAATAACTGGGTTGCAGTAAAATTTGTAAAATAATTGGCAGATAATTTTTATAATCCAACAATTTACCTTATCTTTGCACCGCTTTTCAGATGAATGGCGGGATAGCTCAGTTGGTTAGAGCGTCGGATTCATAACCCGGAGGTCACGAGTTCAATTCTCGTTCCCGCTACAAAAAAAACGAACAATCGCAAGGTTGTTCGTTTTTTTTATTTCACTCCAGTGTATTTTCGATAGATTTTGTTATACTCCTTGCTCTCTAAGTATTTTGCAAGCCATGAGTTGAGAGAGTCGAGTAGAAGAGGGCAGTCTGGATGCACACACCATGAGTAGTTTTGAGTGAAACTTATGGCGGTGTTCATATCAAGTTTTGAGAACTCTTTGTTTTCCTTTATTAAGACCCTTGCAACAAATTCGTCGCAAACAGTGTAGTCTATATCTCTGTTTACTAGCATGTTAAAAAGGTCAATAGGTTTTGCGTTTGCCACCTCTTTTATGTGGATGCTATCTCCGATTTCTTTAGAAAGGTTTTCTATGCGTTGACGATAAAATGTGCCAGCTTGCAGATACACTTCTTTGTCTGCTAGACCAAGTTGGTTTCTAATGAACTCAACACTGTCTTTTGGATTTTGTTTTCTTTGAATAAGCATTTGCCTGCTGGTGAACACAGGTATGCTGTAGTTTATTTCGTCTCGTTTGGTGTTGTAGATAGGGATATGCCATGCGAGAATGTCAACGTCGTGATTTAGAAGCAGTTCTATGGCTTTTGCAAGATTTGTTTCGGTGATGTATTCTACATTTTTTATGTTCATCGCCTTTGAAAAACTATCTATCATAAGCACTTGCAGACCTGCGATGCTGTCCACGTCTATCACCTTGTAGCTCATTGCGTTTGGCTCTACAATTACTCGTAGTTTATTTTGGTCTTGGATGTATTCTAAGTCGTATGGTTTGTGTTTTTCTAAGTAGTCTTGGCTAAACAACACAAACGACAACACTATCATGACTATTATAGCACAACCTCCTACTATGAAGTAGTGCTTTCTTCTAGACATTTTATTTAGTAGTTGCTCGTCCATTTTAATCATAGAAATTCCATGAAAGACCAAACTTAAACATAATAGGGTTTAGAGGATACCCCGGCACAGAGAAGTATGTAGGGTCCATAAATGCACCAGAAAGGTTGTAGCACATAAGATATACTCTAAATTGTTTTAGGTGCATGTTTACATACGCATTCATTAGAGGGTAGTTGCCCACAAGTTTTTCATCTTGTAGGTAAAATGCTCCTGTGGCAGGCATATAAGCATTGGCATAATATGCTGTGTTGTATCTGCAATCTACACCTATTTGTAGGGTGAAGATGTCGTTTTTCAAGAAACTATGTCTGAAATAGAAGTTTGAATATGCAGAAATCATAGGCAATGGCAAAATAGAAGGCTCATTTACATATTGAAATGAAACTTTGTTGTCCCAGTGCAGAAGCCAAGCCGATAGGTTTAGTTCTAAATCTGCATTTACAATTTGTATAAAATGGTCTGTGTCTTGGGTAGGCATTGCGTTTTTGCCAAAGTAGATATAGTTTTTCAGACCTTGCCAGCCAGCGCCCAATTTTATGCTGCAGTATTTGTAAGGAATAGCAATTTCGCCATATCCTCTAGCCGACCAAGTATTGTTGAACTTGTTTTCCCAGATAAAGTGGTTTGAGTAATAGTGTTCTGTGAAATAACTTGGTACTGTGCTTTTTATGTGCCCTAATGCCGAAATATGTAGGTTTAGGTCGTCTTTTAGTCTTATTTTTGTGTTGAAATCGCCCGATACGTCAAATGCAAGGCGGTTGTCTCTGCCCACAAGAAGTACCTTGCCCAAAACTCCATATTGAGTGTTGCCTTTGCGTTTGAAAAGTTCTCCACCCACAGATACAAGTGCCTGATTGTGAACTCTGTAGAGTGTGTCTAGACC
>JAXJWL010000112.1:0-13447 GCA_036308065.1 Paludibacteraceae bacterium | reverse complement strand
CAACTGAGCTAAAGAGGCAAGGTCATTCGCAAACCTTCGTTTGCAGGCGAGTTAAGGAGGTGTGTTCCTTAATTCGCTTGCAAATGTAGGGACTTTTTTTGGATTGACAAAATTTTTGAATAAAAAAGTTGATTTTTTTTATTGTTTTTTCTCTTTTGCCTTGATTAATTGCTTTTGAAGGGCTTCTGCGCACTCGTCTGTTGATTGTTCAAATGTGTCTGAAACCTTAGATGCGAACAAGTCTAGGTGTGGAGCGATAAGTTTTACATCCACTTCTTTATTATCTGATGTTTCTGGTTTTACAACTTTCAATGTAACTTCTACTAGTTCGATGCCTTCATAAAAGCGTTCTAGTTTGTTCATTTTTTTTGTGATGAACTCTTGTAGTTTAGCGGTAGCATCAAATTTGATTGCTTGAATCTTTACTTCCATAATCTTTCACTTTAAAGGTTAATAATTATTTTCTAGGGTGAGCTTGCTTATATGCTTTCTTAAGCTGCTCGTATGATGTATGTGTGTAAATCTGTGTTGCGGCTAGGTTTGCGTGTCCTAAAAGTTCTTTTACTGCGCTTATTTCTGCTCCGTTGTTTAAAAGACCACTGGCAAAACTATGTCTTATTACGTGTGGACTTTTTTTGTTTAGAGAAGAAACTTTACTCATATTACTTTTTACTACTCTATATATAAGGTTTGGATATGATTGCTCTCCTGTGTCTGTTAGTATAAAGTATGGTGAGTCGAAAATTTGATTTTTTAAGTTTATGTATTCTTCTGCTTTTTCTTTTAGGTTTTCACTTATAGGTATTATCCTTTCTTTATTTCCCTTTCCGAGTATACGCAAAGTTAATGAAAAAAAATTAAAATCGCTATCTTTTAGACCAATTAATTCAGCCCTTCTTATGCCAGTTTGGTATAAAATTTCTAAAATTATGTTATTTCTAATCTCAGAGAAGTCGTTTTTTGTTTCGTCTGTGCTTTCGAGTGCGTTGTCTAGCTCGCTAGTTTTGAAGAAAACTGGTAATTTCTTAGGCGTTTTTAGAGATTGAAGTTTGGTGCAAGGGTTGGATTTTATAAGATTGTTTCTTAATCCAAACTTAAATAGTGATTTCAGTGCAGAGAGTTTTCTATTTATAGAGGAACTTTCTATATTTTGGCTTTTTAGTTGAAGAATCCAGTTTCTAATATGTTTAAGTTGGGTTTCTTCGATAGGGAGTGAGTAGTTTTTGGTGAGAAAACTTTGAAATTGGCAGATGTCGTTATGGTACGAAAAAACAGTACAAGAAGAATACTTCTTCTCGTACTGTATATATTGTAGAAACGATTTTACCATTTGTCTTACCTTTAGTAAGACAAATATAGTAAAAAACTATCAAAAGAAAAAATTAATCTTCGTTTTGTTGTAGTTGTTGAACGTAAACAGCGTGCATTTTACGTTCGCGTTTCACTTCTGAAGGTTTGTTGAATGCTTGACGTCTTCTTAATTCTTTTACTACGCCAGTTTTTTCAAATTTCTTTTTGAATTTTTTCAAGGCTTTTTCAATGTTTTCGCCTTCTTTTACAGGAACTACTATCATACCTTAATTTAGAATATATAATTGGTTAAACTTTTTCTTTTAAATTTGAGTGTGCAAATTTACGCAATCAAATCTTATTAACAAATTTTTTCCGAGGTTTTTTTGTTAAAAGATGGATAAATCATAACTTTGTACCTTAGAAATGGCTGAAAAACAACAAGAAATATTAAAATTAGCGAAACTTAGGTCTTGTTTGAGAGAAAAAAGTTACTCTGCTTGCATAATTCCTCAAAATGATCCGCACCTTAGTGAATATGTATCTGATTTTTATAAGATTAGAGCATATTTCTCTGGTTTTACGGGTTCTGAGGGTACTTTGTTGGTAGGTTTAGACTTCGCAATATTGTGGACCGATGGTAGATATTTTATTCAGGCAGAGACTCAACTTCAAGGCACTGGCATTGAATTGTATAAACTAAATGTTGATGGTTATCCTAAATTGGTTGAGTTCTTGGGTGAGAAATTTACTGAAAATGAGGTGATAATTGCAAATCTGAGTACTATTTCTGCAAAAGATTTTGAGTCTCTTTCAAAAAAATGCACGATTAAGCATGATGATGAATGGGAAAATATTTGGACCGATAGACCAGAAATAAAGAAATCTGATATTTGGAAACTGAGTTGGGCAGAGCAGGAAGTTCCTTTTATGTCTAAAATTGCAAGTTTGAGAGAGAAGATAGAAGCAGAAAATGCAGATTATTATCTTGTTTCTGCTTTGGATGAACTTTCTTGGCTTTTCAATATAAGGGCATTTGATATAGATTATACCCCTGTGGTGAGGGGTTACGCTATGGTTGGCAATACCCAAATCATGCTTTTTATAGATTCAAAGGTACAAATTGAATTGCAAGGAGTGGAAATTTATCATTATGATGAACTTTATAAGGTGATTTCTGCGCTTAAGGGGACATTACTTTTAGACAAAGAGAAGGTAAATGCTTTATTATATAATGTGTGTGAAGAATATTTTGAAGTGAAAAGCATAGAAAATCCGATTACTTTGCAAAAGGCAATGAAATCACCGATAGAGATTGAGGGTTGTAAGAAGGCAAATCTAAATGATGCTGTGGTGTGGGTGAGACTAATGATGTATATAGAAGAGTCTTTGCAAAGTGGTGTGAAACTTACTGAACTTTCTGTCTCTGAAAAGATGACTCAACTGAAAGCTGAGAATGAGGATTTTGTTTGTGAGAGTTTTGAATCTATTGTAGCATACGCAGATAATGCGGCGATTGTTCATTATGCGTCAACACCACAAACGGATAAAGAGATTGCGCCAGAGGGACTATTGCTTATAGATAGTGGTACACATTATATATACGGAACTACAGATATTACTCGTACTCTAGTGTGTGGACCTGTTACTGATGAGCAAAAAAGACGTTTTACTCAGGTGTTAAAAGGAATGATTGCTGTGGCAGAGGCTGAATTTGGTTATGAAACAAAGGGCAAAGATATAGATGTGTTTGCAAGGCAGTTTTTGAAAGAAGACGATGTCGATTTTGCTCATGGAAGTGGTCATGGGGTAGGAAGTGTGCTTTGTGTACATGAGGAAGGGGTGAGGCTTTCGCCTAAAGGTGAGGGTGTAATGATGCCAAATGTGATTACTTCTGACGAACCGGGTTATTATAAGGCTGGTGAATTTGGAATTAGGATAGAAAATATGTTACTTTGCACTGCAAAAGAGGAAAATGTTTTAAACTTTTGCAATTTAACATTAGTCCCTATAGATGTGAGGGCAATAAATGTGCAGTTGCTTAGTGAAGATGAGAGAAATTGGATAAATAATTATCATAATAGAATAAAAAACGAATTAAAAGATAAACTTAATGCAGATGAACGTCTGTGGTTAAATGATAGATTTTATGAAATTTAAGATGTTGTTATTGGCATTTGCCATTGGTGTATTAAATTTATGTGCTGCCAATATTGATAGTAATGTGAAATTTACTGTTAAAGCAAAGCAATTGAAGTCTGATACTATTTATTTGGGTTATTATTATAATGGTAAACCATACGTTCAGGATACTATAAGACTTGATAAAAATGGTCGTGGGGAATTGTCTAGTAAAAAAGAACTTAAAGAAGGTGCTTTTATAATGTATTTCCATGGTACTAAGTATTTTGACTTGCTTATAGGTAAAGACAAAAATATAAGTGTGGAGATTAAAGATACACTTTCACTTCCTGAGTCTGTGGTGATAACTGGTGCTCGTGAATCTGTAGATTTTCATAATTATGCATTAAAATTGAAATCTTCTCAACAATCGTACTCTAAAATAGGTGAGCAATTGAAGAATACTGAGGATTCTTTAACAAAAGTGAACTTGCAAGCGCAAGCAAAGGCTATTTATGAATCTGTAAATGCAACAAGGGATAGTTTAATTGAGGCAAATCCTGGTACAATGTTGTCTGTTTTCTTGAATGGAATCAAAACTCCAGAGTATGTGGTGGATGAAAATATTCCTGATTCTTTGCGCCCTATGCATAGATATTTATTTGAGAAGGAACATTTCTTAGATAACTTAGATTTTGCTGATGAAAGAACTTTACGTACTTCATTTTTACCTAGTACTATAGACAACTATTTGAGTACTAAATTGTTTCAGATAAACGATTCTATTATTCCTCCTGTGATAAAGTTGGTGGAAAGAAGTAGAAAAAACAATGAATGTTTTAGGGTAGTCCTAAACCACTGTATGAATTATGCTATCAATAGTAAGATAATGGGCATGGACAATCTTATGGTGGAACTTGGTAGAAGATATTATTTAAATGGTCTTACCGATTGGGCTGATAGTACATGGTTAAAGAATTTGGAAGAGGAAATTTACAAAAATGAACGTTCTTTAGTGGGTATGAAAGCTGCTAATATCCAACTTGCAGATACAGAAAATAACTACAAAAGACTATATGATATAGGTGGCAGTGAGGTTACAATTTTGTATTTTTATGAACCATCTTGTGGTCACTGTAGAAAAACAATGCCAAAAGTGGGTGAGTTTGCAAAGAAATATGCGTCTGACCCAAGAATAAAGGTGGTTGCGGTGTATATGCTTGAGGATAAGGAAGAGTGGACTAAGTTTATTGAAGAAGCAGACCTTTCTGCTTTAGTAAATGTGTGGGATCCTAATAGGGAATCTTATTATTGGTATTATTTTAATACTTCAACCACACCAATGGTGTATGTTATGAATAAAGAACATAAGATATTCGCTAAGAAAATAGATGTTGATACTTTGTATTTGATTGCTGAAAATGAATTAAAATAGAATTTTAAGGCTGACACTTAATGTCAGCCTTTTTAGTTTACTTATACCAACTAGCGTACATAGCATAGTTGTGTGCGATGCGTTGGTTTATTTCTTGAGATTGCTGTGGATCTACCTTTTTCACCATTTTAGCTGGGACTCCAGCCCAAATAGTATTTGGTTCAACAATAGTATTTGAAAGCACCAAAGCGTTTGCAGCAATAATAGCGCCTTCTCCAATTACTGCTCCGTCTAAAACTGTTGCTCCCATTCCTATTAAAGCATAGTCTTTAACTGTGGCGCCGTGTATTGTAACATTGTGACCAACAGATACATAGTCGCCAATTTCTATTGTAGATTTTTGATACAATGTGTGTAGGACTGCACCATCTTGAATATTTACATGGTTGCCAATCCTTATTGAATTTACGTCTCCGCGCAGTACGGCATTGAACCAAATACTACATCCGTTGCCCATAATTACGTCACCAACTACTGTGGCATTTTCTGCTAGGTAACAATCTTCACCTATTTGAGGAGTGAAACCTCTTACTTCTTTTATTAAAGCCATATTTATTTTTATTTATCTTACTATTAAGATTTTTGTTGCTACTGATTTTGGATTGTCTGAATTTTCGTTAGAAACAAGAACCATATAAACTCCGCCCGATACATCTTGTCCTGTTCTGTTTTTGCAGTTCCAAGAGATAGAACCGCCTACAGTTCTTCCTTTAAATACAAGGTCGCCTGATGCGTCTGTGATCCAAACTAATGAATTATTTTCTAGTCCACTAATGATCACATCTCCATTGTATTCTGGTCTCACAGGGTTTGGGTATGCATATATAGTCTCTTTAGTTGCTTCTTTAACTGGTTCTGTAGAGTCTGTTTTGTATGTGTAAACGCCTTCTGGTGTGGCAATGAACAGTTCGCCAGTCTTTGGATTTAATTCAATGTCTGAGATTGAATTTGATGAGAGAGGGCTATTTTCTTTGGTAAAATGCTCCAAGGTTTCTGTGCCATCTTCTGATATTAAATATAATCCTGAATTTGCTGTGGCTAACCACTTTCTGTTGCCAAAGTCTATTTCTATAGCGTGTATTGGTTCTCCATCTAGTAGGTAATCTGCTAGACCAGAGTCGTCGTTTCTATTAATTTTTACTCTAGCACATCTATAGTCTGTGTTTGTAAAAATTTTGTCTGCATTTGGAAGAAGAATTGGTCCCATGTCTGTGCCAAGCCATAATGTACCGTTTTTATCTTCTTGCGCATCGAAAAGAAGTGTAGGATTTACTGGCTTGCCATCTTTATCTATCCATGATGTTGCTGGATAATATACAAGTGGGTCGTCTGTAGGGTCGAATGGGGTTTTGTTGTCTTTCCAGAAAAGTAGGGCAGTGCTAGATCTAGTTTCAAATAAAACCCTATATTTTGAGGTGAAGACAAAACCATTTGCCCAACCAGAAAAGGCTGTTTTGTTTTGTATTAGATGTTTCCAACCATTTGTTGGGTTGTAAATAGATATTGGATAGTCTACAGAAGACATACAGGTGTATAGATTTCCATAACTATCAAATTTCAAACCATCACATCTATTGTAGTGTAGAAGGAAGTGGTTTGCTGATTGTATCTCGCCGTTGGTAGTGACATGGTTGTAAATGGCTGTGATTTTGTTGTCACGAACCTCAAATACGCCTTCGCCAAATGTACTAAAAAACCAATGGTTTTTGTCTTTAGGGTCTGTAGCTACAGATGTAGCATCGTATGCGTATTCTATAAAATCGTATAATCCCATATCGTAAGGGAATAGACTACGCCATTGTTTGTCTTCTACGTATGATATGATAGGTGTTTTATAACCTCTGTCTGTTTTGTGACCTCTTCCGTTTAGATAGTACATTCTATCTCCTGAATATACAAGTCGCTGACCATCTGTAAGTTTTGGTCCAGGTAGAGTGTAGGCATTTGTAGATAAGTTTGAATTTAATCTTATAATACCTGAGGTGTTTCCTGCAAAATAATATGTATTTGTTTGTTTGTCGTATTCTGTGTCTAAGGTATAATATTGTAGTCTTACGTCTTCTGAAAGGTCTTGTTTATATGCGATTAGACCATTGTGTTCGGCACTGATAAGTAATCTATCTTCTGCAATTGAATATTTGCATAGTTGCTAGCATTGTAGAAATCGCTCCATTTTGTGTCGTATTTGCAAACTATACTATCTGATTTAACAGTGAAAAGTGAGTTTGCAAATTTGTAAAGCGATTTGTAGGTGGTAGATGTGTCTAAATCGATTTTATCTTCTTGCCAAAAGTTGTAGTCTAGTAGGTTTGTACCCTCTTTTTTTGCTTTGAATACGTATTCGTTTGAAAGTGCGTAGATGTATTCTTCGTCTATTGCAATGCCATAAACTGGTACTTTAGTTGCGTCTGGACCTATATAATAGGTGTTGGCAATTTCTTTTTTCTTGATGTTTACAACAACAATACCAAAGTTTGTAGCTAGATATGCGTATTCTTTGTCTATAGTGATTTGGTTTACGGTTTTGTCTAGCGAGATTTTCTTTTGATAAAGGTCTGGAATGTTGTAGATATTGCCGTTTGAATCTAAAATGTCAATGTTTGAGTTTGTATAAACTATTATTAGGCTTTTATATTCTTTGCTATATTGTATTTCTTTTACTTCGTTTTCACTAAATCCATCCAATTTTGTGTATGTGTCGATTACTCCATCTTCTTTTGAGATAGCGTACAAGTGGTTGTTGGCAATACCAAAAACTTTGTTTTCTGTGGCACAAATTCTCTTGGTGTTGTAGTATGAGAAGTGTGTGTGCCATTTTTCATGCATATCGTTGGCAAAACCAAGATATGTAGTGAAAACTACTAGTAATATAATTGCTAATCTTTTCATTTATTGTTTATGTATGATAGAAATTTTTCCATTGCTCTAGCTCTATGGCTAATGGTATTCTTAACTTCAGAAGAAAGTTCTGCAAATGTTTCTTCGTAACCTTCTGGAACGAAAATAGGGTCGTAGCCGAAACCATTTTCTCCTGCCATATTTTCTATGATTTTACCTTTTATCTCTCCCTCGAAAATATGTTCTTGTGCGTTTTCGTCTATATATGCTATTATGGTTCTGAAGCGGGCATTGCGATTGGTTTGGCCGTTCATATTTTTGAGCAATAGTAGCATATTTAGTTTGCTATCTTTTTGTTCGCCAGCATAGCGAGCAGAATACACACCTGGTGCTCCGTCTAGAGCATCAACTTCTAAGCCAGTATCGTCTGCAAAACATGGGATGCCACATTTTTCATATACGTATCTAGCTTTTTGTAGAGCATTGTCTACAAGATTGTCTGCTGTTTCGGGAATTTCTTCTGTAATATTCACGTCTTTAAGACAAGAAAGTGCAAAACCTTCTTTAAATAGGCCTTGCACTTCTTGTAGTTTATGAATATTACCCGTTGCAAAAACGAGATTTTTCATATTTAAAATTAAAATGCGTCAATAATTTCTTTGAAATCATTAGCTTTTAATGAAGCACCGCCTATTAAACCACCGTCAACGTTTGGTTTAGAGAATAGTTCTTTTGCGTTGCTACCTTTGCAGCTACCACCGTAAAGGATAGTTGTGTTTTCTGCTACTTCTTCGCCATATTTTTCTGCGATTAGGCTACGGATGTAAGCGTGGATTTCTTCTGCTTGGTCTGATGTTGCTGTTAAGCCAGTACCGATAGCCCAAACTGGTTCGTAAGCAAGAACAACTTTAGAGAAATCTTCTGCAGATAGGTTGAATACAGAACCTTCTAGTTGTGCTTTAACTACTTCGTTTTGTTTGCCAGCTTCGCGTTCTTCTTTTAATTCACCGATACAGAAGATAGGTTTAAGACCGTTTGCTAGAGCAAGAAGAGTTTTTTCTTTAAGGATTTCGTATGTTTCACCGTAGTACATTCTGCGTTCTGAGTGACCTAGGATGCAGTATGTAGCACCTGTAGATTTAACCATTTCTGCAGAAACTTCACCAGTGTAAGCACCAGAAGCTTTGTCTGCACAGTTTTCTGCAGATACTTCGATTACGCTGTCTTTAAGAAGTTCTGCAACAGTTGCAAGGTGAATGAATGGAGTACCAATGATAACTTCGCAGTTTGGTTTTTCACTTGCTAAAAGTTCTTTTAGTTCTGTAGCTAGAGCTACACCTTCTTGCAGGTTTTTGTTCATTTTCCAGTTACCTGCTACAATGTTTTTTCTCATAATTTAATTAGTAACTTAGTTTATTAATTGATTTAACTTCTCTTTTGTTGGTAATGAGTTGTGATGCCATTTTTCTATTACTGTGGCATCTTTTATTAGTACAAGACCAGGGTTTGAACGTACAATGGTCTTAAGTGTAATGTCGTCTGTGGCACCAAAAGTGTCGTTTATTTCATACTTAGATTTGAAATTGTCTATGTCGTCTGTGTATGAAGATGTAAGCCAAATGACTTTTGCTCCTGCTTTTTTTGCATTTGCGATGGTGCTTTTTACGCATTTGATATTTTTTGTAGATGCTTTTTCTACTTTGTGGCTTATAACAAGTAGGGTATAACCTGCATCTTCAAGTACTAGGTCTGTGATGTCTCCGTCTTCTGTGATGATAGAGAAATCGTGAATAGGAGGCACGAAACCTTGCTCTATAAGTTTAGATTCTTGGCGAACAAATGTCCATGTAGAGTCTTCTGCAGGATAGTTGTCTAGTGTAAATGCTTGTTCTACACCGTCTTTTTCGTAGAAGAATGTGGTCTCGTATTTGTCTAGTGGAGCATCTTCTGGAATTTGCATTCCTTCTATAATGTTGTTTCCTATTTTGTATGGTCTAAAGTCTATAATAGGAAGTAAATTGTAGCAATAGATAGAAATGCCAAATGAAATAAGGATTGGTATCAATGTAACAATACTTGCTCCAAAATTACTCAACCATGGTCTTGTTTGGCTTTGAAGTAGTGCTATGATAGCTAAAATGATACATAGAACTACGTTTTTGTAGAATGTTTGCCAGTTTGTCATTACTATAGCATCGCCAAAACATCCGCAATCTGAAATTGGGTTTGAAATGGCTAGATATAGTGTGACTGGTGTCATTACTAGCATAAATAGGCTTGCTACCCATGTGCTGGCTTTAAGGTGAATGTTGAAGAGTATGTTAAAGCCAATTGTAAATTCAGTAGCGATAAGAAGTAGTGAAGCTGGGAATGCTAAAAAGTCTAGCGATGTAAGTGAGAATGCTTCTAGATAGTCGCTGATTTTGTATGCAGTGCCTAGTGGATCTACTGCTTTTACAAATCCTGAGAACAAGAATACTAAGCCAAAAATAATTCTGGCAATTAGAAGGATATTGTTCTTTGTTTTAGATTGTTTTCTCATTACGCTTCAAACTCCATTTTAATTAGACCAAACACTGCATAGTTTATCATATCAAAATAGTTGGCATCGATACCTTCAGAGATAAGTGTGTTGCCATTGTTGTCTTCGATTTGTTTGGTTCTATTTAGTTTCATTAAAATAAGGTCGGTATATGAACTAATACGCATGCTGCGCCATGCTTCACCGTAATCGTGATTTTTAGCTAGCATTAGGTTTTTAGCTGCTTCTGCATATTTGTCGTAGTATTCAATTGCTTGTTCGGCAGTAAGGTCTTCGGTGTCTGCTGCTCCTAATTCCAACTGAATAAGACCTACGATACCATAGTTTACAATTGCAATAAATTCTGGTTTAATGCCTTCTCCAACCATGCTAATGCCTTTACATTCAAGACTTCTAATGCGATTGGCTTTGATAAATATTTGGTCGGTAACAGACTCTGGACGCATTATACGCCATGCTGCACCATAGTCTTTAAGTTTTTTGTTAAATATGTCGCGACATATTTTTATTATAGCGTCGAATTGTTCGTTTGTGTTTTGCATAGTAATATTTTAAGAATTTACAAAGATAATAAAAATAATTAGGGATAAAAAAAATAGGACGAGTTTTTTGCTCGTCCTATTTTGTGTTGTTTTATCTTAATTATTTCTCGGTTAAGACATCTACGCCGTTGCCTTTAACTTTGATGGTAAGGATACCATTTTCGATATTGAAGTCGCTACCGAAGGTAGTTTCAAATTTTTTGTCTTGCATTAGTTTTGGAAGAGGAATTTGGATTTCTTTTTCTTCCAAGTTGCGGTTGAATACTGTGATAACGATTTCACCGAAGTAGTTACGAGCGTATGCCCATTCTGTGTTGGTTAGGTAAAGTTCAATAAAGTCACCATAGATAAGTGGTAGGTTGTTTTTACGAAGTTGACCTAATTTTGCAACAGATTCTAGGGTGGTTTGTTCTTTTTCGTTTAAGTCTTCGCCAAAACGCATCATTCTACGGCAGTCTGGGTCGTTTGCACCTGGCATACCAAATTCGTCACCGTAGTAGATAACTGGCACACCTGGGATAGTAAGGTTGAATGCGTTAAGTTGAACGATTTTGTCGTAGCCTGCAGGGTCGCCTACACCTACTTCACGTTGCCAGCCTACTGCTTTAGCGTCTTCGCCATATTTTAATGAACCAGAAGCGTAAGAGATGAAACGACCACGGTCGTGGTTACCTGAAATATAACCCATTAGGTTGTGGCAACCATATACGCGAAGGCTAGTGTTAAGTGTGTTGCTTACTCTGTGGAAGTCTTCTGAGTTTAGTGCAAATACTGCAGATGCGTCGTCAGATGTGTTGAAGTCGAATTGACCGTTTAGCATACCAGAGTTTACGTAGCTGCTGATAAGTTGTGGGCTACCGTAAGATTCACCAACTTGGTAGAATGGTTTGTCTTCTGGAATTTCTACTTGGGTTTTAATCTTATAGGTAAGTGTACGCCAGAAACTTTCTTGAACGTGTTTACATGCATCGTGACGGAAACCGTCTAGGTCGTAGTTTTTAATCCAATATAGAGCAGAGTCTGTCATGGTTTCTACGATTTCTTTGCGGTCGTAGTTTAGAGTAGGAAGGAAGTCGTCGAACCATGTAGTTAGACGGTGTTCGTTCCATTGTGCAATGTTTTTGCTACCATCAGGTAAAATAAGTGGAGTACAGATGGTTGGGTCGTTTTTAAACATTGGGTGTTCTTGGTGTACGTGGTTTGCTACGTAGTCAAGAATCACATTTAAACCATGCTCGTGAGCTGTTTTTGTAAGTTCTTTAAGTTCTTCTTCTGTACCAATACGGAAATCTACTTTAGTAGAAGAGATTGGCCAGTAACCATGATAGCCTGAGAATTTTGTTCTAACAGGAGACATTTGTTCGCCGTATGGTTCAAGTGGGTTTTGGTTAAGTGGGGTCATCCAAATAGTTGTGAAGCCCATTTTTTCAAAATAACCAGATTTAATCACTTCTGTAATACCTGCTAAGTCGCCACCTTGGTAGTCTGCACGTGGGTCTACATCTGGGCGGTTCATAGGTTTGTTGTTGTCTTTGTTGCCATCTTTGAAACGGTCTACCATAAGTGAGTAAAGTACGTCTGCGTATTTGTCGAAACGTGTGATTTGTTTTACATCGCTGATAACTTTACCGTATTCTAGTGGAACAAGGATGTCGTTTGAAATACCATATTTGTTGTAAGCGATAGCACGGATATAAGAACGTTTTACTTCTTTTGCTTCTGCTGGAATATTGATTCCTATTTCGTTTTCAGAAAGATATAGGAAGTTTGCAGGAAGAAGGTAGTTTTCCCAATATACGTAGATTTGATCCATCTCGTTGCTTAAGCTTAGAATCACTTTTTTGTCGTCGTATGATTCTGTAAGTAGGATAGGAGCAAGTGCTTGTGTGCTAGGTATATGTAGGATAGAATTGAACTTGCCAGAGTTGTTGTCTACTTTTTCTGGGTTTGTTTCGTCGTGATTCCAATCTCCGTCGCGTACAAGTTGGTACATGTATGTGCCAGGGCTAACGTTGATGGTAACTTCGTAAAGACCATCGCTGTTTAGAGTTAAATCTGGGTGGAAACTAGGAACCCAATCGTTCATTTGACCTGCAAGTTGTACTCTTTTGAATTTCTTGCCATTAGGGTTGTAGCGGAAAGTGTAATCAATTTTGTCTGTACGTTTAGCAATGATGCTATATGGAACACCTTCTACCCAAAGGGCAATGTTTACGATGTTTGGCATTTTTATCATGTCGATAATCACTTTAGATTTATCTTCTGATAATTTTACCTTCACTCCGTCGAAATCTGATGTTACAGAATCAACTTTTGCTGCGTCTGTAATGTAATCTAATGTGTTAAACTCATTAAAACCAGGAATTAAGGTAATTGTTGAGTTTAAACCATAGTTATATTGGCTCTTTGTAGGGTAATTCAAAGAATTGTTGCTACAGGAAGCGAGTATAACCGCTAGTGCAAGTGTTAATAAAAGATTGATTTTTTTCATGGTATTTGATTTTAGTTATTATTTCTTCTCTTTAATTAGGTATACGCTGAATGCACCTAGGATAAGTAGAACACCTGCTGCTGCCATCATACCCGATTGTGAACCACCGATGATGTTTAATAATACACCACCAAATAGGGCTGCAATGATTTGTGGAAGACAAATAGTACAGTTGAATAGACCTAGGT
>JAXJWL010000111.1:0-36801 GCA_036308065.1 Paludibacteraceae bacterium | reverse complement strand
GCCAAACAACTGCACATTTCTGATTCTACTCATCTTTATCGGGTAGGAGGTAATCACTTGCTTTTTTAGGGGAGATGATGGTTCTGCCCAACTGGTCTTCTAGTTGGTCTCTTGCGGCTTTGGCAACACTTCCTCCATCTTTGGCAATTGGATTTTGTTCGTTGAAACCATTGGTGTTACGTTGTTTAGAAAGCTCTGTAGCAGAGGCTTCTGCAAGGATATTAAATGCGATTTCTAGATTCGTCATATTGTCTCGCAAATTTTCTTTCTTTAATCCTTTCAGATTTTTGTATTGCTTTGTGGTGAGTCCGCTCCATTCTTTGGTAATTATATCAGTTAGCGAAGCATATTCAACGCCTTTGTTCACGCCAGTTCTTTCCCATTCGTCTGTTAACTCTTTTCTTACTTCTATAGACTTTATTCGTTGGTTTATCCACGCATCTGAATATCCCAATCGTTTATAATCCATAATCGCTTGGTCGATAGAAAGTTCTGGGTCTTGCAATTGGTCGAGTCTTTGGGCTGCAACTTGTGCCATCCATCTTTTAAATGGTTCTGCTTTTGGTGATGGAATAGATTGGATAATGCGGAAAATTCCTTCTGTATCAGCAACATCGGTTAAACGTTTTTTGCCGTCGGCTGCTTGGAGTTTCAACTGGTGACAATTTGTCACCGGTTCAAAACCTTCAATTTTTAGACGCTCTTTTAGTTTGTTCCAATATTTTCTTGATGTTTGGAAATCTTTACTTTCTGTCAACACTCCCACAACATCTACCACTGAGAAATACCATTTTTCTTGTTCGTCGTCCCAGACTGTACGAACTTTTTTTTCTTCAAAAAGTTTGATTGATTCTTGTTTTGTCATAACTAAATTTCGTAAATAAAGATTAGATTTTATAATGTTACACGTGTAAAATTTTCACGAAGTTAAAGTATATTCTTTGATTATCAAAGTAATAAGGCAAGTATTTTCTCAGATTCTGAAATTTTTTGTTTTTCAAAATTTTTTAACTACTTACCACTATCTTTTTGTTCTATTTTCTAGAAATCTTCCATTTCACAAAAAAAATATTATATTTGTAAACACGATAAAACTTCTTAATGTATGAAACAGGTTTCGCTTTCTCCAGATTTTTCTATTTCGCAGGTGGTGCACGGACAAATGCGCATCAACGATTGGCACCTAAGTAGTGAGCAGTTGCTTTGGCAAATGAAAACCATTGCCGAAATGGGTATTGATACGTTTGACAATGCAGATATTTATGGCAATTACACTTGCGAGTCGCTTGTTGGCAATGCGTTGGCGCTAGACCCTGCATTTAGAAACGAGATAAAAATCATTACCAAGTGTGGTATTTGTATTCAGAGCGACAAGTTTCCTGAAAGGCAGATTCAGTTCTACGATTATAGCTATGATTATATTGTGGGGCAGGTGGAAAAATCGCTACAAAATTTACGCACAGACCGTATAGATTTATTGCTTCTGCATCGTCCATCGTATTTGCTCGACCCAGTGGAAGTGGCACGTGCGTTTGACAAACTGTACGCAGATGGCAAGGTGCTACATTTTGGTGTGTCAAACTTTTATGCGCACGATTTTTCTATGCTTCAGTCTTATTGCAGTGTGCCGCTTATCACCAACCAGATAGAGGTTTCGCCTTATTGTTTGGAACACATGGAAAACGGCAATTTGAGTTATTTGCTTGAAAAGCGCATTCGTCCGATGGGGTATTCGCCTTTGGCTTGGGGAAAATTGGTGCATCCAAATTGTGATAAATCGCACCGTGTGGTGGCAGAACTCGACCGCGTGGCTCGCGAAATAGGGGTGGACGGCATCGATAAGGTGATTTTTGCGTGGATAGCACAGCATCCTGCAGGCATTGTTCCTATCAACGGCAGTGGCAATTTAGACCGCATTCGCCGTAGCATCGAGGCTCTCAACATACGTCTTTCTGCCGAACAATGGCAACGCATTTTGGTCGCTTCAAGAGGCGTGAGATTGCCATGATTTTCAAAAACTCCCTTGAAAAAGTGTAGCAAAATGCACATTTATCGTTGGAAAAAATGTAATTCCCGCTTTGCAAAAGGCGGGAATTTTTTTGACGTATTGTTTGTAAAATAAAAAATATTGTATATTTTTGCGTAGAAAATACGCAGTTAAATATAAACCTATAAAACTAAATATTATGTACAACAGAAGATTTACACCTTACAATGTGAGAACGCTAGCCGAAAATGAGATTTTTGTTTTCGGAAGTAATCTACATGGAATGCATGGAGGCGGGGCTGCACGTGCTGCATACGACAATTTTGGAGCAATTTGGGGACAAGGAGTGGGACTTCAGGGTAAATCCTATGCTATTCCTACCATGCACGGCGGAGTGGATGTGATAAAACCATACGTAGACGAGTTTATTGATTTTGCAAAAGAAAACAGTCAGTTCGTTTTCCTTGTTACGCCTATTGGTTGTGGTATCGCAGGTTTCAAAATAAGCGAAATCGCTCCTCTGTTTGCCGCTGCTATTGACATTGAAAACATCCTTCTTCCACAAAGTTTTGTCGAAGAAATTGAGAACGATTTAAATAATAGTTCTAAAAAATCTTGGGACCATTGGGTCGATTTTGAAGCTCCTTACACAATTTTAATGTCCAATAAAAAGCCTGGATTTTACGAAGAGGTAAGAAAACTGAGAGTGAAAGAATTTAAGAATACAGTGCAATTGGTAAATAATGGTTTTTATTTCACAGAAGAAGGACAAAAGGTTTTGTTTAATAGCACAGCAAAGATGGTAGATGGAACTATATTTTATAAAGATGCTTTTTCTGTAGAAAACATTCCAACACATACGAAAAAAACTAAAATTGAAGTTGTAAATGCCGATTGTATGGAAGAGGGTTTGAGACTTCTAAACTTAGGTTATAATCCAGCTGTGCTTAATATGGCGAGTCGTCAAACTCCAGGAGGCGGTGTGATAAATGGCGCAGGAGCGCAAGAAGAAACCATATTTAGAAGAACTAATATTTTTAGGTCATTATATCAGTTTGCACCTTTTGCTGCTCAATACAATGTAAGCAAATCACATTTTCAATATCCTCTAGATAAGAACTATGGTGGCGTTTATACTCCTGCTGTTTGCGTTTTTCGCGATGTAGAAACTGCTGGTTATAGATTGTTGGAGAAACCATACGAACTTGCTTTTATCTCAGTGGCAGGAATGAGAAATCCAGAACTTAAGGCAAATGGTATGATTAAAGACCATTTAATAGAAGGAATTAAAAATAAAATTCGTACTATTTTAAGAATTGGTTTGGAAAATAGACATGATTCACTTGTGTTGGGTGCTTTGGGCTGTGGTGCCTTTTCAAATCCTCCTAAGCATATCGCAAAATTGTTTCACGAAGTGTTGGACGAAGTGGAATTTGCAAACAAGTATAAATACATAGTTTTTGCTGTTTTGGAAGACCATAATTCAAAAAAAGCACACAATCCAGAAGGTAATTTCCTTCCATTTTACAACGAATTTAACAACTAACACTATGGACGAAAAAAGATACTGTTATAAATATCCGCACCCTGCAGTGACTGCAGACTGTGTGATTTTTGGTTTTGACGGAGTGAGCATAAAAGTGCTTCTTATTCAGCGTGGCATCGACCCATTCAAGGGGAAATGGGCTATTCCGGGAGGGTTCTTGGGACTCGACGAAACACTTGAGGAATGTGCTCGCAGAGAACTAAAAGAGGAAACAGGGCTCGACAATGTGCAAGTGGAGCAGTTTGGAACTTTTTCTGCTGTGGATAGAGACCCTCGCGAAAGGGTTATCACTGTGGCGCATTATGCTTTGGTAAAAATTGCTGAAGTGCAGGGTGGGGACGACGCCTCTTCTGCTCAATGGTTTTCCTACAAGGACATACCTGCGCTTGCTTTCGACCACGACCACATATTGCGCGAGGCGCTAAACTGTTTGAAAAGAAAAATCTGCTTTGAGCCAATTGGTTTCGATTTGCTTCCAGAGATTTTCACCATGACCGAACTTCAAAACCTTTACGAAGCCATTCTCGACGTGAAGTTTGACAGACGCAATTTTTACAATAAAATGCTGAAACTTGGCATTCTCGCAGAGGCTGAACACCGCGCCGCAAACACAGCTCGTCGCATACCTGTGAAGTACAAATTTAATCGCGAAAAATACGCAGAACTAAAACAAAAAGGCTTCCGATTGGAGTTTTAAGCAATAAAAACGATTGCATTTTATTGAGTAAATTCCTCGTAAATTGAGAAAACTTTTTTAAATTTGTGATTATTAGATTTTTTTAGTTATGGCAAGTAAACTATCACATTACATTTGGTTTTTCGATACCATTTTGCACAGCAAACGTATTTCACAAAAGGAGATAGAAAAGAAGTGGGAACTATCACCATTTTACGACGGAAAAAAACTCTCTAGAAGCACATTTGTGAGATGGAAGGAAACGGCAGAAGAAATATTTGATATAAATATTGAATGTGATATAAAAGGCGGATATTGTTATTACATAGAGGATAATGACAAAATAAACAAAGATAATGACTTGCGTGTGTGGTTGTTGGAAAATTATCACATAAGCAATATATTGAATAGTAGTATCTCTATTAGGGATAAAATTATCACAGAAAACAACCCTTCGGCTAAAAATTTCTTATTTGAAATAACCACTGCTATAAAAGAAAATTCTGCTCTAGAATTTACCTATAAAAAGTATGGTGAAAATGACGTAGAAGAAACTATCTATGGACTTCCACTTGGTTTGAAGCAATATAAACAACGTTGGTATATGTTGTTTCAAAAAGAAACTGATAAAATTAGAATTTATGGCTTAGACAGAATTAGCGATTTGAAAATTGTACAGAACGCAGAAAATACTCCTAAAATGGATATTACGCCTGCTACTTATTGGCACAATTATTATGGCATATATACCACCAACACCGATAAGCAACCTGACGAGGTAAAACTTAAAGTGAGTCCTAGATTTTCTAAGTTTTTGCGCTCGCTTCCTCTTCACCATAGCCAAAAAGAAGTGGAAACAAATGAAGATTTCTCTATTTTTACGTATCAACTTTGCATAGAACGAGATTTTATTTCAGAAATCCTAAGCAACGGTACCGATATAGAAGTGCTTGAGCCTCAGTCTCTTCGTGACGAAGTTTCTGCTACCATAAGAAAAATGCTAGGAAAATACGAGCTCTGAAAACCGAGTTTGGTGAACTGACTCACTATTATCTTCATGGTACTCTAGGCAATGAAATGATGGCACAAAAATCTGCTAAATTTATAAAGAAACATTATCCAAATGCAGAAATCATTACTATGCATGGCAAAGGTCATTGTGAGTTTGCTTTGCTAGAACCAGATAAGATGTTTGAACTACTAAATACATATTCTATTTTATAAAATTATTATGGCAAATGAAGTGAATCGTGAGAAGGAAATTTACAAACTGACATTATGGGGGAGTTTGGTGAATTTCTTGTTGTTAGTGTTTAAGTTTGTGGCAGGTTTTGTGGGAAATAGTGCGGCTATGATAGCTGACGCAGTGCACTCGCTTTCAGACTTTATCACCGATATTATTGTTATACTTTTTGTGCGAGTTTCGAGTATGCCAAAAGATGAAAACCACCATTACGGTCATGGTAAATACGAAACACTTGCCACAGCCATTATAGGTGTGGTTTTGTTTACTGTGGGAGTAGGGATTTTGGTTAATGCGGTAGAAACTATTATAGATTTCTTTCATGGAAAAGAACTAGCTGCGCCAAACATTTGGGCGCTTGGTGCTGCTGCAGTTTCAATTGTTTTTAAAGAAGCATTGTATCAATATACAGTTTACAAAGGGAAAAACCTTAATTCAAACGCTGTGATGGCAAATGCATGGCACCACAGAAGCGATGCGCTTTCTTCTATTGGTACACTGTTGGGTATTTCTGGTGCAATGTTCTTGGGTGAAAAATGGAGAGTGCTTGATCCAATTGCAGCCTTTTTGGTGAGTATATTTATTCTTAAAGTAGCAATAGAACTTACCAAGACTAGCCTTGAAGAACTTTTAGAAAAATCTCTTCCAAAGAAAACTCAAGAGAAAATTCTTAACATTATACATTCTTTTCCAGAGGTAAAATCTCCTCACAACCTTAGAACCAGACACATTGGTAGTAATATAGCTATTGAATTCCACATAAGAATGGATGGCAATTTATCGCTAAATGAAGTACACGAAATTACCAAACGTATGGAAAATGCTCTCAAAGCAGAGTTTGGACCACTCACTCATATTGGGATTCACATGGAGCCGATAAATCATGAAAAAGAAGCAAAGAAAATTTATTAATTTTGTTCTACGAAAAAAATAATTCTTTCCATTTTGGAAAACTTTACAAGAAATTAATTTAAAAACTTTATAAACAATGAAGAACCTACTTACTAATCGCGGTAGTGTGCGTGATTATTTAGACAAAGAAGTATCTAACGAACTTTTAGAAGATTTGCTATCTCAAGCAGCTCAATCTTCAAACACTGGCAATATGCAAACTTATAGCGTAGTAGTTACTCGCAACGAAGAAATGAAAAAACGTCTTGCTCCACTGCATTTTAATCAACGCATGATTACAGGTGCGCCAGTGGTGCTTACTTTTTGTGCAGATTATAACCTGTTCACACGTTGGTGCAAAGAGCGCAATGCTGAACCAGGATATGATAATTTCCTTTCTTTTTACTGTGCCACAATTGATGCAACTATCTGGGCACAAACATTTTGCGTGGCAGCAGAAGCAGTTGGTTTAGGCATTTGTTATTTAGGTACAACCACATATAACGCAGAAGAAATTGCGGAAGCTCTAGGTCTTCCTGAGTTAGTTCTTCCTGTTACTACTATCACAGTAGGTTATCCTGCAAGCGAGATAAAAATATCTGATCGTTTGCCAATTAAATCACTTATTCACAACGAAAAATACGAAGAAAAAAATATTGATGAAGCATTTTCTGCAAAAGAAGCTTTACCAGAAATGCAAAATTACGTAAAAGAAAATAATAAAGAAACTTTAGCGCAAGTGTTCACTGATATTCGTTATACAAAAAAGAATAATGAATATTTTGGTGAGAAACTTTTAAAAACCGTAGAAAAGAAATTCTAAAAAAGAAATTTCTCAAAGATAATTCCCAACAACAAAAAATCCTCCCATATCAAAATATGAGAGGATTTTTCTTATCTAGTAATCTATTGAATTACATTTTCACAGAACGGCCAGAATTGATGGTCATTTGAAGCATTTTTTCGTTTAGCTCAGTTAGACCAAGTAGTTCTTCTACATTTTTGTGCATTCTGTAGCACCAGAAGTGGTGAGGGTCTGCAGGAATGTTGATACGTTCTTCGTCGCAGTTTGCTCTTCTGTTTTCGCCGTCGATAGAAATCCAATCTTGGAATGGAAGGATTACTAGCATAGCAGGAGAGTATAAGTGACGGTTAAGAATTTTTTCGCAAATCCATGGCTCGCAGTCTTCTGGAGCGCCGCCCCATTCACCTAAAATATGGTTGTAGTAGCGTTGTGTTAAGCCCATATCTTCTTTCCACCAACCACGGATAGGAGACATATCGTGGGTAGATGTGGTGCAAACTGATAGATAAGGCACGCCATCCATATAAACAAACTCTTGAGTAGGGTCTTTTGGCATACGGTCTATTTCTAGAGACAGCATATAAAGATTTCTCATTACATCTGGCACGCAAGCAGGAATCATACCAAGGTCTTCTGCACACACAAGCATGTCTGTAGCACGAAGCAGAGCAGGAAGTTTCTTCATTGCTTGTTCTGCCCAGAATTGGTTGTGACGTTCGTAGAAGAAATGGTTGTAAAGTCTATTTAGAGCGTCTTTAGCACCCCAATCTAGTTCGCGGAATGAATATGTATCTTGGAACGCAATACGTGGGTGGAATTTACCTTTTTGTTTTTGGTCTTCGATAAATAATACTTCGCAATATAGGCTTAGAATTTCGTTGTAGAACGCGCTATTTAGTTCTAGAATTTCAGAATTGTTTCTAGCATAGCTTTCTAGTTGGCGTTGTGTTTTAAATTCTTCTTTGAAACGATATGTGCCAGCTGTAACTAGTTCTAGGTATCTGCTCATTACTTCAGGAGCTCTGTCGCCAAATTTTTCGTAAAGCATGTGTTCACGAATATATGGGTTCACCATTCTGTGGTAGTCGAACCAAGTGCCAAAGCCTTTGATTTCGTCTTCTGTAAATGGAAGGGCAGGGTCGAAGTAGCCAAGAAGACCTTGTACGTCGCCGCCATTCATACGCCAAATTCTAAAGAAACCAAGCACGTGGTCGATACGATAAACTTGGAAGTATGTTGCCATTTTTTGGAAGCGTTTTTTCCACCATAGGTAACCATCGCGTTCCATTTCTTCCCAGTTGTATGTTGGGAATCCCCAGTTTTGACCTGTTTTTGAGAATGGATCTGGTGGAGCACCCGCTTGGCTATCAAGGTTGAATAGTTCTGGTTCCATCCATGCTTCCACACTTTCTGGGCTAATACCAATTGGAATATCGCCTTTCACAACTACATTGTTTTGTTTTGCATATTCTGTAGCTGCTAGAAGTTGTAGGTGAGCATTGTATTGTAGATATAAGTGAAGATTTACTTCTTCTTTTGTTTTTGCATCGGTAAACAATTTGCCTACTTTAGTTTTGTTGTAAACGCTAAAGTCGTCCCATGTACGGAAGTTGCAATTGTTGTATTTATCTCTTAAATAACAGAATGCTGCGTATGGATATAACCATTCTTTGTTTTCTGATAAGAATTTTTTGTATCCTGCAGAAGCCAATACTTTAGCACCTTCTTGTTTGTAGATAAGGTTGAAGTATTCCCATTTTGCAGCTGTTACTTCTTGGTATTTTACTGTTGGTGAAGCATTGAATTCTTTTTGAAGATTGTAGAATTCTTGCATTTTTGCTTCGTCTTTTAAAATGCCAAGTTCAAAGATATTGATATAAATAGGGTGTAGTGCCATCACAGTGATGCTGCTATATGGATATGAGTCAGCATTTGTTCTGAAACGAGTAGTATCTGTGATAGGAAGTGTTTGAATTACTCTTTGACCAGTAAGTTTTGCCCAGTCAGACATAAGTTTAAGGTCTGAGAATTCACCTACACCAAAGCTATTGTGTGTACGTAGTGAAAATACAGGAATAGAAACACCAGCACATTTAAATGCAGGAATGCTATAACGGAAAACTTCGTCGTTGCGTTGGTAAATAGTGCTTTCTTCAATGTCAAACAGATTTAATGTTCTGTTGTCGCCATATTCCCAAGAAACAGCAGTTTTTGTTGTAGCATTGTATAGAACGTATTTGTACTCTATAATTCCTTCGTTGCCTCTAATGGCAGTAGCGCCTTTCCAAAGTGGAAATTCTGCATCTGAAAGAACTAATGCATTTGTTGTATCCCAGTTGCCTAGTGAGTCGCAGTTGCCAACTACAGCAATGCTAAGTCCGTCTTCTACACGAGGAGCACTAATGCTAAATTGGATAACTTTATCTGCTTTCACTGCAGCTTGTTTTTTGCCTTTTGAAGTTCTTAAAATAAGACCTTCTGTGAATGCAGAAGAGTAGAATGTTTTATCTTCTCCGTTGCTTCTCCATGTGTCGTGTAAAATGTAGTTGTCTTTACCTGCAACCGCAGAGAATTCTCTGTCTGTGAAGTATTCACCAGTGAATGTTTTATTATCGTTTAGGATAATATAATTATAGGTGAATTTCTTTGTAGAATTTACTTCTACTTCCAATGACCAATTGCCATCTTCTTCATACTTCATAGGTAGGGCTTTTGCATTTACGTTTGAACCCAGTTCCTCTGCAGAGCCTACCACAAACAAGTTTTGTCCCCAACTTGTGCGGTAATTAATTTTAAATGTAATTTTCATAAAAATGAAATTATTTGTAAGTGTTTCTATTATTTATATGTATAGCGATTAAATATACTGAGCAAAAATAGTACAAATAATTATAAAAATGAAATATAAATGTAACAAAATGGGCTACTTTAAACAAATTTAAGGTAGCCCAAATATATTATACAAATTTTAATTATTCCGCACGTCAACATCCGATTTATACTCCCAAAACTTTCTGTTTTCTTGGAGCACATCTACACTGAAGTCGGGACCGTAATATTGATACAAACCTTTCATTGATGGTTCTTCTGGCGAAAGGTGGTCGAATACAAATTCTTTTCTTTCTGCATTGTAAACCAAACTCATATTTGCCATATAAGAATATTCAAACACCATTCTTTGATAGGTTTTATTTTCTTTTTTGAAAACTTTCTCTCCAAAACTTGGCTTTTTGTTTTCAAAAGAGAGCACATCTATTACTTTTACTTTAGAAATATTGTTGTATGTGCTGTAGCCTAAAAGTATATAATCTCCCTTCCATGGCAGTATGCTGTAGTACAGCGCGCCATACCATTTATTTAGGCTATATCGCTTGTTCTCAGCAGGTTTAAATGCTTCTTTACAAGATGCTTTCCAAACTTTTACTTTCGGATTTTTTTTGTTTGAGTTTTTTATAATTATAGCCTCGTATCCAAATCTGCCATCGCTAAGTTTGTAATTCCAAGAAATAATTTTTAGTTTTCCGTCTGTAGAAATTACGCTTCCAATTCTACTGCAACCAAGCGATGTGGTGTAGAAATTTGCATTTGTTTTGGCAAACGATATTACTTCTTTTTTGATTTGTTCGTTTACTGCAATAGAAATGCTGTCGTTTTCAGATAAATCTAACTCTAGAAAATACGAGTTTAGATTTTCTGAAAGCGTACTCGCAGAAACAGTAAACGAAATAAATAATAATATAATTAAAAGAATTTTTCTCATTTATATTTGTCAATTTCTAATTATTCGGGCTACGCCCTCATGATTGCTGGCTGCGCTCGGCATAACTTAAGCAAGCTTAGTTCTGCTCTCACTTGCACAGCAATTCCTAATTCCTAATTCCTAATTGATTTAACAAATCCATTCTTCCTATTTCTTTAAGGAAACGTTTAATTTCTGCCTTAAACTCTGCTTTGTACCAAAAGAAGAAACTGCGTTGTCTGTTTTTTTGTTCAGGTGTTTTTGCAGTATAGACTTTCTCCATGGTATAAGGATTAATGCCTGTATAGTAAATCTCGGTGGCTAGAGTAAATGGTGTAGGAGTGAAATCTTGCACTTGCTCTAGACGGAAATTTAGTTTCTTTGTTTCAATGGCTAGTTCAGCCATGTGTTCTGGCTTGCAACCAGGGTGAGAAGAAATAAAATAAGGTATAAGTTGTTGGTTTAGGTTGAACTCCTCGTTGAACTTATTAAATTTCTTGTCAAACTCTTTAAACAAACTAAATGATGGTTTTCTCATTAGATTTAAAACCGCATCATTTGTGTGCTCAGGTGCTACTTTTAGTCTGCCAGAAACGTGGTTTTTTACCACCTCTTTTAGATATTGGTCTGTGGCAAGGTCGTATCTTATACCACTTCCAATAAATGCTTTTTTTATGAATGGAAGTTTTCTCACAGCAGAGTAAAGTTTCAATACTTCGCTGTGGTCGGTGTTTAAGTTTGGACAAATTTTTGGATGCAGACAAGTAGGGCGTTTGCATTTTTTGCAAATCTCTATGTCTTTTCCGCCAAGGCGATACATATTGGCAGAAGGACCACCAAGGTCGCTTATATAGCCTTTGAAACTTTCTTCTTCTGCTATTTTTTCTATTTCTTTTAGTATAGACTCTGCCGAGCGTGATACAATAAACTTGCCCTGATGAGCAGAAATGGTACAAAATGCGCAACCACCAAAACAACCTCTGTGCATAGTAACAGAGTGCTTAATCATGTCGTATGCAGGTATGGTTTTACCTTTGTATCTAGGGTGTATTTTGCGTGTGTATGGCAAATCGTAGATGGCATCAAGTTCTTCTGTGGTAAGAAGTGGATATGGCGGATTCATTATCACCATATTTTTGCCAAAACGTTGACCAATAGTCTGTGTAGATTGGTATTTGTTTGATTCTTCCTCTACAAGTTTGAAGTTTATGGCCTGTTTTCTTTTGTCTTTAAGGCATTCTTCAAATGAACTTAACTCAATATCTACAGGCTTCACAGTTGAGAGGTATGCTATCTGAGGAGTGCTTAAAATCTCTTGCAGAGAAGCTTTGTCGTTGAATTTATGAGCAAGTTCTGCCATAGATTTTTCTGCCATACCATAAACTAGTACGTCTGCTTTGCTTTCTAAAAGAATACTTTCTCTCAATTTGTCTGACCAATAGTCGTAGTGTCCAAAACGGCGAAGTGAAGCTTCAATGCCACCTATCACAACAGGCACGTTTGGGTATAGGTCTTTTAGTATTTTTGAGTACACGCTTGTGGCATAGTCTGGACGAAAACCTGCTTTGCCTTCTGGTGTGTATGCGTCGTTGGAACGTAGGCGTTTGTTTGCTGTGTAGTGGTTTACCATTGAGTCCATAGCACCAGATGTTACGGCAAAAAATAGGCGAGGAGTGCCCATTTTTTTGAAGTCGCGTAGGTCGTCTTTCCAGTTTGGTTGTGGCACCACTGCTACTCTAAAGTCTTCTTTTTCAAGCACTCTGGCTATGATTGCTGCACCAAACGAAGGGTGGTCTATGTAGGCGTCGCCTGTAAATATCACCACATCTACATAGTCCCAACCAAGGGCTTTCATTTCCTTGGCAGAAGTAGGTAAAAACTTGTTATTTTCCTTGTAAGATGTCATGATAGCGTTTTTGGTCGTTTAAAATTTCAATACATAGTTTAAGTTCTTCGTCGGTTTTTAGCACTTCTTGTGCTTCGCCTCTAGAGAAATAATATCTTTTTACAATTTCAGAAGAAAGCATTTGGCTCACTTCTTTACGATATCTGTCTAGTTCTTCGTCTATATTGTGTGTAAGTTTTGCTTCCAATGAGTCTAGAAGTTCTTTAGACTCTTCGTAGAAGTTTTCACTTTTTATTATTTCTACAAGTTTTTTTAGTCCATCTTGTGATGAATTTTGATATTTAAAATCTTTGCTTATCACAAAATTTTTAAAATCACTGTAGATGCTGTCGGTGATTGAAAAATTTTCTACGCTAGGTATGTTTGCATGTTCTGTTTTAAATTTTGTAGCATAGTCGAAGATTAAATTCTCTTTGTATAGTTCCATGCACAAATGTGCAAGTGCCATGCTGTCTTTTTCGTGTTTGTATTTATACTCTACATCTGGCATAATGCCACGTCCGTCGCGCACTGTTCTGCCTGCACGAGTTTTAAATTCTGTGGTAAGACTGTCTGGTATGGTGCCAGATTTTTCGCCTTCTTTTTGTGTGTAGTTTATAGCTTGTATGCATCTGCCGCTAGGGGTATAGTATTTTGCAGTGGTTACTTTGAGTTTGCCATCGTATGCCACAGGGAATGTGCCTTGTACAAGTCCTTTACCAAATGTTCTGCTTCCCACAATCACTGCACGGTCTAAATCTTGCATTGCGCCAGCTACAATCTCAGATGCTGAAGCACTATTGTCGTCTACCATCACCACAAGTGGAATTTCGGTGTCGATAGGGTTGTTGTGCGCTTTGTAGGTAGTGCTTTCGTCTTTTGATTTACCTTTGGTAGAAACAATTACTTCGCCTTTTGGCAAAAAGAAATTGCTTATATTGATAGCTTCTCTAAGTAGTCCGCCAGGGTTGCTTCTAAGGTCGATGATTAGACTTTTGATGCCTCTATCTTTAAGTTCTAGATAGGCTTTTTTAAGTTCTTCTGAACAATTTTCTGTAAAACTACTCAAGTTTATATATCCTATGCTATCTGCTACCACATTATAATATGTAATAGGATTTATGTAGATTTGCTTGCGAGTGATGTTGTAGTATTTTACTTTAGTTTCGTTTGGGTGAAGAATGCCTACTTTCACTTCTGTGCCAGGAATGCCTCTAAGCATTTCGCTCACTTGAGATACTGTGTGGTTTTTGATTGTAGTTTTATCAACAGATACAATTTTGTCTGCTGCGCGAAGACCTGCGTTGTATGCTGGCATATCTACATATACCTCATTTATATAGATAGCACTATCTCTTTGTGAAATAATAGCGCCTACGCCAGCATATTCGCCAGTGGTCATAAGTGTGAAATCTTCGTCTTTTTCGGCAGGGATATACATAGTGTATGGGTCGATATTTTTAAGCATACCGTCGATGCCTGCTTTCACCATTCTATTTAGTGGAATGGTATCAACATAGTGTAGATTCAACGACTTATATAATGAGTTGAAAATTTCTAGATTTTTAGAAAGTTCAAAATGTTTGTCTTTGGAATTTGCAAAAACGCCAAGACTGCATGCTAAAAGACAAGTAAAAAGTATGATTTTTTTCATTATAATTTATATTTTTGCAAAAATAACACTTTAATAGGAATTTTCTACAAACCGAGAGCAATTAAGTTTACTTAAATTGCCGAGGTGCCGTAAAAATCACGGACGAAGTCCGTAATTAGTAATTAGTAATTATTTAGTAATTATTTGTTATTTTTGTACTTCTAAATTGTTATTTTAGATGAAAACATTATGCATTATAATATTAATTGCTCTTGTAGGCTGTTTGTATTCTTGTAGAAGCAAGAAAGTGGCAGAAACTGCTCCTGAAGTAGTGCAAGAAGTGATTCAAGTAGATACTACCATTATTCCATCTTTTCCATCGGAAGTGTTGTATGTGGTGTCGAGAGAATACGAAAGTGTATGGGATAGTACTACAGATAAATACAATACCATAGAGGCTGAATATATAAGAGAAAACAATGTTTCCATAAAAGAATATATGGAAAGAAGACTTATCTCATTGTTTCCTAATATGGCTTATATAGGTTTGCTTGATAAAATTGAAGGTAGGGCAAAAGATTTAATTCCAGAGAAAACTCGTAGAACTCCTTCTTTTAGAAGTCAAGATGGTTATTATATGCCTGCGTTTGCCGAAAAGGTAAATCTAGAAAAGGTGTCGGACAATTTCGAAATCAATCATCTTTTAATGTCGTATTCTGAACTTCAACTTTACAATAGATTGAACGCTTTGGCAGATACTTCACACTTTATTACTCTAGAGCAAGTGTCTGATATTCAGGTGAAAGATACCCTTTGGAATATAGATAAAAAACTATCAGAAGATAGTGTACCATATTATATGAAAGAGAGTTTGCTTATTTCTTTTTTAACTTCTGGGGTGGGTTCTCACGTGTTCTTTAGAATAATGCAAAGCAAGGCTCGTGCTACATACGTGGCAGAGTTTTTCTATCCTGGTCTTACAAAAGATGGTAGAAAGGGTGATGCCTACAAACATCTTTATGTAAACACTATGCTTAGAAATTATGTGGGTGCAACAATGGCGTGGCTTGTGATGGATATTTATTGGGAAAATGCTGCTTCAAATGCACCTTGCGATATGGTAATGGACCTTCACAACAATCATGTGGGTAGATATAGTCGCTATAGAGATTTGCGTGGGGCAGAAAATACTCAATGGGTAGATTGGGCATACAATGTGAAGTCTTTTGTGGAAGATACTACTCGCAATGCTCAATATCAAAATTGGAATAAAGAAATCCCTCTTTTAGTGATAAAAGAGGAGGAGTCTAAGTCTAATGATAGGCTATATTTGTACTGGAATAAGGCAGAACTAGAAGAAGTCCAAGATACAATAGTGGTAGAGTAAATTTTTCTACAATTTTCGGGTGAAATTCAATGCTAAAATTTGCTTATTAGTGTTTTAATCGCTATCTTTGTTAATCACAATATAAGTTTCATGATTCTAACGGAGATAGATATTGATTTTTTAGCAAAAAAAGGGATTTCGGCAGCGGAAGTGGAAGATCAAATGGCCAAGATTTCTAAAGGGGTGAATATGCCTAATATTCTTAGAACTGCTTCTTTAGATGATGGAATTTTGATTTTGAATGATGCCGAAAGAGAAACTTTAATAGCTCGTTGGGATGCTTATTTGGCGAAGAAACCTTCTGTTGTGCACTTTGTGCCAGCATCTGGACGTGCAAATAGATTTTTGAGAAATCTACACAACTTCTTGAAATCTGATAAAACAGAACCTACTACAAATTTTGAGAAAAACTTCTTTAAGCACTTGCCTTCTTTTGCCTTCTACAATGAATTGAACAAATTCTTTATGGCGCTAGACAAAAAAGATGTTCAAGAGTTATTAGAAGAAAAGAAATATAAACGTATTGTGGAATATATGCTAACAGAAAAGGGACTAAACTACCTTACTTACCCTGTTGCAATGTTTAAATTCCACACCGACAAGTCTAAACGATTTGTTTCTATTCAAAAATACCTTCCTAAGAAAATTCAAAAATACTACGCTTCATTTGAGGATACTCGCACACCTATACAAGAAACTTTGATAGAATGTGCTATGCTATCTGGAAAAAACAAAGAAGTGAATGTATGTTTTACAGTGAATGAAGAGCACAAGGAAATGATTCAAGACTACATAAGAGATTTTATGTTGCCTATTGAAAAGAAATTGGGTGTAAATTTCTCTGTGGTACTTCAAATACAAAGTCATTCTACAGATACTGTATTGCTTACAAAAACAGGTTTCCCTTGTAGAAATGAGCATGGACAATTGCTTTTAAAACAAGCAGGTCATGGTGCTTTGTTAGAAAATTTGAATTCTCTGAAAAATGATTTTGTGTTTATTAAAAACATCGACAATCAAGCTCCAGATATTCAAAAGAAACAAGTAGTAGAATATAGGAAGATGATGGGCGGATTTCTACTTAAAATACAAAAATATATTAGCAAATTTATAAAATTGTTGGAAAAAGGCGATGTGCCAGACGACCAACTTATTGAAATAATAAATTTCGTAGAAAATGTTCTAAATGTGAAGCGTGACAAAATTTTGCTTATGCCAAGAGAAGAACAATACGAATATTTAAAATCTAAACTAAATCGTCCTATCAGAATTTGCGGTATGGTGAAAAATGAAGAGGAGAATGGGGGGATGCCTTGTTGGGTGAAAAATGCTGATGGTACCGTTTCGTTGCAGATTGTAGATTATTATCAAATAGTAGGCAATGCCGATTATGAAAAACAATTTATAGCTTCTACACATTTTAATCCTGTAGATATGGTATGTTGTATCACAGATTATAAAGGTAGAAGGTTTGACTTAACAAAATATTCCAATCCAGAAGAGTATATGTTGGTGCCAAAACAAACAAATGGTCAAGAAACAACAAAATTGGAAAGAGCAGGGCTTTGGAATGGTGGAATGTCTGATTGGAATACAATATTTGTAGAAATACCTATTAAGAATTTTAATCCAGTAAAAAGAATAAACGATTTACTTCGTCACGAACATCAAAATATCTAAAAAATTATGGACCTAAAGATTATTCAAAATGACCCTTGGTTAGAGCCATATCGTTCTGCAATAGAAGGACGTTATGCTTATGCGTTACAAAGAGAAAAAGAATTAACTCAGTATGGAGTAACAACGTTATCAGATTTTGCATCTGGTTACCTTTACTTTGGTTTACACAAACAACCAGATGGATGGGTACTTCGCGAGTGGGCTCCAAATGCAACTGATATTTTTGTTGTCGGTGATTTCAATCAATGGCAACGTCTAGAATCATATAAACTTAAACCAATAGGCAACGGCGTGTTTGAAGGATTTTTCCCTGAAAAAGCTTTAACACACGGACAACTTTATAAACTTGTTGTTTGCTGGCCTGGTGGTTGCGGTGAACGTATTCCTGCTTGGTGTAGAAGAGTGGTACAAGACGATAATACCAAAATCTTCAGTGCACAAGTGTGGAATCCTGCAAAACCATACAAATTTAAAAACACTAAATTTGTGCCAAATACCAACCCACTTATGATTTATGAGTGCCACATTGGTATGGGTACAAACGAAGAAAAAGTAGGTACATACGCTGAATTTACCAAAAATGTACTTCCTCGTGTGAAAAAAGCAGGATACAATGCTATTCAAATTATGGCTATCCAAGAACACCCATATTATGGTTCTTTTGGATATCACGTATCTAGTTTCTTTGCAGCATCTTCTCGTTTTGGTACACCAGAAGAATTGAAAGCACTTATCGATACAGCTCACGGCATGGGTATTGCAGTGATTATGGATATTGTTCACTCTCACGCTGTGAAAAACGAAGTTGAAGGTTTAGGACGTTTTGATGGCACCCCATATCAATATTTCCACGATGGTGGACGTAGAGAACACCCAGCATGGGACTCTCTATGCTTCGACTATGGTAAAAATGAAGTTTTACACTTCTTACTATCTAACTGTAAATTCTGGTTAGATGAATATAAATTTGACGGTTTCCGTTTCGACGGTGTTACCTCAATGTTGTATTTAAGCCATGGTCTAGGCGAAGCATTTAGTGGTTATGCAGACTACTACAATATCAACCAAGATGGTGATGCTATTTGCTACTTAACTCTTGCAAACAAACTTATTCACCAAGTAAATCCAAATGCTATCACTATTGCAGAAGAAATGAGCGGTATGCCAGGTCTTGCAAGTAAATTTGAAGATGGCGGTATGGGATTTGACTATCGTATGGCTATGGGTATTCCAGACCTTTGGATTAAATATATTAAAGAATATACAGACGAAAACTGGAAACCAGGTCACTTGTTCTGGGAACTAACAAACCGTCGTGCAGACGAAAAAACTATTTCATACGCAGAAAGCCACGACCAAGCACTTGTAGGTGATAAAACTATTATCTTCCGCCTTGTTGATGCTGATATGTACTGGCACATGCAAAAAGGTGATACCACTTATATGGTAGATAGAGGTGTGGCACTTCACAAAATGATTCGCTTAATCACTGCTTCTACTATCAACGGTGGTTATCTAAACTTTATGGGTAACGAATTTGGTCACCCTGAATGGATTGACTTCCCACGCGAAGGAAATGGTTGGTCTCACAAATATGCTCGCAGACAATGGGAACTTGTAGATAATGAAAACTATCTATACCAAGACCTTGCAAAATTTGACCAAGCAATGGTAAACCTTATTACCTCAGAAAAAGATTATATCGGTGTAAACCTTTATAAATACTGGGATAACTCAGGCGACCAAGTAATTGCATACGGACGTGGAGATTTATTATTTGTATTCAACTTCCACCCATACAAATCATTCTCAGATTATGGTATGTTGGTACTTCCTGGTGAATACGAAATGGTACTAAATACAGACTCTAAAGAATTTGGTGGTTTCGGTCTTTCTGACGAAACAATTCACCACTTCACAAGACCTTCTGAAGAATATCCAGACAAAGGTTGGTTGAGTCTATACATTCCTTCTCGTTCAGCATTCGTTTTACGTAGAAAACCTGCTCCTAAAAAGAGAGGTAGAAAACCTAAAAAATAGTGTTCTCAAGTAACGAAAAACAACTAGCTATATTAATCGACCCCGGTAAATACGGGGTCGATTGTTTAGTAAATTTGTTGCAGATTATGCAACAAAAGCCTCCTCATTATATATTGGTGGGTGGTAGTACCACTTCTTCATCTATGGATGAAACTATAAATCTTATCCGCCAATATCTAAACGTGCCTGTGATTTTATTTCCGGGCAATGCATCTCAGTTTACTCCAAAAGCAGATGCTCTGATGTACCTTTCACTTATCTCTGGCAGAAATCCAGACTATTTGATTGGTCAACATGTACTTTCTTCTATTTCTATAAAAAAATCTGGGTTGAAGGTTGTGCCTGTGGGTTATATGCTCATAGAAAGTGGTAGAATGACTAGTGTGGAATACATTAGCAATACAAAACCGATTCCTTCAAACAAATCTGAAATTGCAGTGTGCACTGCAGTGGCAGGGGAACTTCTAGGTATGCAATCTATTTATCTTGAAGCGGGTAGTGGGGCAGACCGTCCTGTGCCTGCAGAAATGATAGCTGCTGTAAAGAAGAATATTTCTATTCCACTTATTGTGGGTGGTGGCATACGCACAGTAGAGGCATTAAAAAACGCCTACGCCTCAGGCGCAGACGTTGTTGTAGTAGGAAATATTCTAGAAGAAAAACCAGAACTTTACCATGAATTATTTGATACTTTGGCTTTGTTGTAGGTTGTAGTAAGCACCTTTTAAGGCCATAAGTTCTTCGTGATTTCCTCTTTCTATAATCTTACCCTTTTCTAATACACAAATTTCATCTGCATTTCTCACGGTAGATAGGCGGTGAGCAATCACTATAGTTGTGCGGTTTTTCATCAGGTTTTCCAATGCTTCTTGCACAAGTTTTTCAGATTCTGTATCTAGGGCAGAGGTAGCTTCGTCTAAAATAAGAATAGGAGGATTCTTTAAAATAGCTCTCGCAATGCTTATTCTTTGTCGTTGACCACCAGATAGTTTGCAACCACGGTCGCCAATATTGCTGTGGTAACCTTGCTCTGTGGCAGAGATAAAGTCGTGAGCATTAGCTATTTTCGCAGCTTTCACCACATCTTCCAATGTGGCATTTTCCACACCAAAGGCAATATTGTTGTAGAAAGTGTCGTTGAAAAGGATAGCTTCTTGGTTTACATTTCCCATTAGGGCACGAAGCGATGTAAGAGGCATATTTTTAATATTCACTCCGTCGATAAGGATTTCACCTTCGTTTATATCCCAAAAACGTGGCAATAAATCTACCAATGTAGATTTTCCTGAACCAGATTGACCTACAAGTGCAATAGTCTTACCTCTATTTATAGTAAGGTTTACATCTTGAAGAACCCAATCATTTTTGTATTTGAAAAATACGTTTTTATATTCTATTTTATCTTTGAAATCTTTAAGTGAAACAGCATCTTTTGGCCATGTAAGTGGATTTTCAGCTGCCATAATCTTGTCGATACGCTCAAGCGAACCCATACCTTTACGCACATTGTATGATGCACGAGAAAGTTCTTTTATAGGGTTGATGATGCTATAGAAGATAAGAATGTAGTAAATGAAAACAGATGCTTGAAGTCCGCTGTCGGTACAAAGGATAAGATAACCACCGTAGCACACTACAATAGAAATAATCATTGTACCAAGGAATTCGCTCATAGGGTGGGCAAGGTATTGTCTTTTTACCACCTTAATAATAGCATCTCTAATTTTCTTGGTTTGGTTGTGGAAACGGTTGCCAATTTTTCCTTCTGCATTGAATGCTTTAATAATGCGCAGACCGCCAAGCATTTCTTCTAGTTGAGAGGTAAGTGCTCCTTGTTCTGCACCTACTTCCATAGAGTCTTTTTTCAGGTTTTTACCCACAATACCCATCAACCCACCAGCAAAAGGAAGCATGATAAACACAAACAATGTCAACTCCCAACTTACACCAATTAGTACCATTAGGTAGATGACAATGATGATAGGATTTTTGATAAGCATGTCTAGTGAACCCATGATTGATGCTTCCACATCGCTCACGTCCACGCTCACACGTGACATAATGTCGCCTTTTTTCTCTTCGGTGAAGAAACCTATAGGAAGAGTAAGGATTTTATCTAAAATATTGTTTCTTAGGTCTTTAACTACGCCAGTTTGCATGTATGCCATAAACAATGAACTTAAATAATAGGTAATTACCTTTAAGAAAGTCATAAGTATTAGGCCTACAGCTAGAAATCCTAAAGTTTGGATTCTGCCATATTCATTCATGAAAATGGTAACGTAGTAGTAAAGATAATTTTTTAGAAAATCGAAGGCGCTACCAAATCCTTCAAATACTGGTGCTTGCTCCACAGGGTTTGATATGCCAAATAGTATCTCTAGGATAGGGACTATAAGGGCAAACGAGAATAAACTTAAAACAGTGGAAAGTATGCTAAAAAATAGCACACCAACCACTGATTTTTTATAAGGTGGAACAAAACGTTGTAATAGGGTTTTGAACATTGTTCTATATTTGTTGTTATTTTTATTTGCAACAAAGGTGAATGCTTTTTAGGGCATTCACCTTAAATATTTTCTTAAATACCTGTGTAAGAGTATGGAGTGATTTCGCGTAGTTCTGCTTTTACTTCTTCAGAAACGTTCAATCCTTCAATAAACTTACTGATAGACTCTGCATTTACTACGTCGTTGGTACGAGTAAGTTCTTTTAGAGTTTCGTATGGTTTAGGATAGTTTTCACGTCTTAAAATAGTTTGAATAGCCTCTGCACATACGTTCCAACAGTTTTCTAGGTCTGCTTTAATAGCACTTTCGTTTAGCAATAGTTTGCCTAAACCTTTCATTGTGCTAGCCACAGCAAGTAGTGAGTGAGCCAATGGCACACCGATGTTACGTATTACTGTAGAGTCTGTTAGGTCGCGTTGAAGACGAGAAACTGGCAATTTGTGTGCTAAGTGTTCTAAAATAGCAGTTGAAATACCTAAGTTGCCTTCTGAGTTTTCAAAGTCGATAGGGTTTACTTTATGAGGCATAGCAGAAGAACCTACTTCGCCAGCTTTGATAGTTTGTTTAAAGTATTCCATTGAAATATATGTCCAGAAGTCGCGGTCTAGGTCTATAATGATGGTATTAATACGTTTAATAGCATCGAAAATAGCTGCTAGGTGGTCGTAGTTTGAAATTTGGGTTGTCCATTGTTCACGTTCTAGACCAAGGTATTCGCTCACAAATTTATTACCAAAGGCTTTCCAATCTGTAGCAGGATATGCCACATTGTGAGCATTGTAGTTGCCAGTTGCACCACCAAATTTAGCTGTGTATTTCACTGCTTTTAGGGTAGCAAGTTGTTCTTCTAAGCGGTAAGCAAATACTTTGATTTCTTTGCCCAAACGAGTAGGAGAGGCTGGTTGACCGTGAGTTTTAGCAAGCATTGGAATATCTTTCCAATCTTCTGCGTATGCATTAAGTTTTGCAATAAGTTCTTCTAGAGCAGGTACAAATACATCAGACAAACTTTCTTTTACCATCATTGGCACAGAAGTGTTGTTGATGTCTTGTGAAGTAAGACCAAAGTGGATAAATTCCTTATAATCACTTAGTCCCATTTCATCAAATTTACCTTTAATGAAATATTCTACTGCTTTTACGTCGTGGTTTGTTACTTTTTCTGTGTCTTTCACCACGTTTGCGTCAGCAAGTGAGAAGTTTCTGTAGATGTCGCGTAGGCTTTCAAATAAGTTTTTATCTACACCTGCAAGTTGTGGAACAGGAAGTTCGCAAAGTGCAATGAAATATTCGATTTCTACTCTTACTCTATATTTAATAAGAGCAAATTCTGAATAATAAGGTGCTAGAGCTTCTACTTTATTTCTATAACGACCATCTACTGGAGAAATTGCAGTTAAAATTGATAGTTCCATACTTTATTAAATAAAAGGAGAGTTGAGCATTGAGAAAGGAGAAAATTTCCTTTCTCAATGCTCAATTCTATATTACTATAAGAAAATTAGTTGTGTTAAAATATAAACTGGTAATAAAACTATAAGTGAGAATTTAATCATATAACCAAAGAAACTTGGCATTTCGATTTTGTTTTCTTCAGCGATAGCTTTAACCATAAAGTTTGGACCATTGCCAATGTAGGTCATTGCACCAAAGAATACTGCACCTATAGAGATAGCTTTTAGTAAGATTTCTGGAATACCAGCCACTAAAGTAGCACCTTCTACTACAGGAAGACCGCTAGCCACACTGTGGAATGCAAGTGCTGTAGGAGCATTGTCTAGGAATGAGCTTAAAGCACCTGTGCAATAGTAGAATTGCCAGCTTTCTGTAAGACCTAGGTTTGGAGCTGCTTCTTTCAAGAATAAAAGAGCAGGAGTCATAGTAGCAAAGATACCTAAGAATAACACAGCAACTTCAATGATAGGACCCCAAGAGTATTTGTTGTCTTCACGTACTTTTTTGCTAGTGGTGAATAGAGAAGCAAGAATAATACCTATTAATACAATTTCGCGAAGAAGTTTCATATAAATAGGAGCGTGTTCTTCACCCATAGCAGGGATAGTACCTGGGTTGATAAATGCCACTGCACAAACAATTGCTGCAAGGTATAGGAAGTTGATGTTACCAGAAAGTCTCAATGGTTTAACACGTTGGAAATCTTTGATAAGGTCTTCTTTCTTTTCTTGTTTGTAGCAGTAAGAATCTACAAAATAGTAAATTACAAGAAGCAAGATACCAGCAAATGCCCATTCTACAAATAGGTTAAGAAACCATGTAAATGGAGCACCTTTTAAATAAAGAAGGAACAATGGTGGGTCACCAAGTGGAGTAAGAAGACCACCACAGTTTGCTACGATAGCAATAAAGAATAAAATTGTGTGAACTTTGTTTTTACGTTCTTTGTTTGTTTCAATCAATGGGCGGATAAGAAGCATAGCAGCACCTGTTGTACCCATGATAGAAGCTAAAATAAGACCAATTCCTAAGAATAATGTGTTCACACTTGGTTTTGCAGGTATATCACCGCTCAAGTGGATACCACCAGTTACAGTAAATAGTGCTGTAAGCAGGATGATAAATGGAATGTAGTCAAAAATCATTTGGTGCATCAAGTCATGTGACATACCGTTTAGGCATAGCCAAATGGCTGTAGGAACACCTAGTACTAATGAAACAATAAGTTTGTTCTTATTGTTTTCCCACCAATGCTCAGCAACTAGCGGGCCAATGGCAATGCAAAGCAACATCACCACAAACGGGATCAACGCCCATACTGGAATTTCCATAATTGTTTAATTTGTTTATTGTTAATTGTTTATTATTAATTTATTGTATTTTTTCGGTCCCTGAGCTTGTCGAAGGGCCCGAAACTCACTAATCCAATTTTAGTACCTCCATAAATGCCTTTTGTGGCACCTCTACAGTACCAATTTGTTTCATACGCTTCTTACCTTTCTTTTGTTTTTCAAGAAGCTTACGTTTACGAGATACGTCACCACCATAACACTTAGCAGTTACGTCTTTACGCACTGGTTTAATGGTTTCGCGAGCAATGATTTTAGAACCAATAGCAGCTTGAATAGCAATTTCAAACTGTTGACGTGGAATCAGTTCTTTCAGTTTTTCACACATTCTACGACCAATAGTCACAGCGTTGTCGAAGTGGGTTAGGGTAGAAAGCGCGTCCACAGGTTCACCATTTAGTAGAATATCCAGTTTAATCAAACGAGAAGTTCTAAAACCGTTCATGTGGTAGTCGAAAGATGCATAACCTTTTGAAATAGATTTCAATTTGTCGTAGAAGTCAAATACAATTTCGCCCATTGGCATATCATAGATAAGCTCAATACGGTTTGAAGAAATGTATTCTTGTTTGATAAGTTCACCACGTTTGCCAAGACAAAGTGTCATGATTTGACCTATGAAATCTGTTTTTGTGATAATAGAAGCACGGATATATGGTTCTTCTACGTGGTCTATTAGCATAATGTCTGGCATGCCAGAAGGGTTGTGAACTTCTAGTACTTCACCTTTTTTGGTGTATATTTTATAAGGTACGTTTGGCACGGTTGTGATAACGTCCATATTAAACTCACGGTCTAGACGCTCTTGCACAATTTCCATGTGAAGCATACCCAAGAATCCGCAGCGGAAACCAAAGCCAAGAGCAATAGAAGATTCTGCTTGGAAGGTAAGCGCAGCGTCGTTTAGTTGCAGTTTTTCTATAGATGCACGCAAGTCTTCAAAATCATCAGTATCTATAGGATATATACCTGCGAATACCATAGGTTTTACTTCTTCAAACCCGTCAATCGCACTGTCGCAAGGCTCGTTTACGTGAGTAATGGTGTCACCCACACGCACTTCTTTAGAATTCTTGATACCAGAGATAATATAACCCACATCACCACACTTAAGTTCCTTTCTTGGCTCCATGTCCAAGCGTAGAACACCAATCTCGTCTGCGTTATATTGTTTTCCAGTATTTACAAATTTTACCAAATCTCCTGTATTGATTGAGCCGTTCACTATTTTCATATAAGTGATAATACCACGGAATGGGTTGAATACAGAGTCGAAAATTAGACATTGAAGTGGAGCTTCAGGGTCGCCCTTTGGAGGTTTGATGCGTTCCACAATCGCGTCCAAAATTTCCATTACACCCATACCTGTTTTACCACTGGCACGAATAATTTCCTCAGGTTTGCAACCAAGAAGTTCTACAATTTGGTCTTCCACCTCTTCTGGCATGGCGTTGTCCATATCCATTTTGTTCATGATTGGAATAATCTCCAAGTCATGCTCAATTGCCATATAAAGGTTGGAAATGGTTTGTGCTTGAATACCTTGAGTGGCATCCACAATAAGTAGCGCACCCTCGCAAGCTGCGATAGAACGTGATACCTCGTATGCAAAGTCCACGTGTCCTGGGGTGTCAATCAAGTTTAAGGTGTATTTCTCATTGTTGTATGTGTAGTCCATTTGAATGGCATGGCTCTTGATAGTGATGCCTCTCTCACGCTCCAAATCCATATTGTCTAGCACCTGCGCTTGCATATCCTTGCCTACAACAGTGCGTGTCACCTCTAGCAAACGGTCCGCCAGAGTACTCTTACCATGGTCAATATGGGCTATAATACAAAAGTTTCTTATATGTTTCATTAGTCTCTTTTAAATAAAGTACAAAGATAATAAAAAAAGTTACACGGACGAAGTCCGTAATTAAAAATTAAATTTCTATTTACAATGTCACATTTTGGCACTGTAGATATGTAATTTTGCCAAAACAAAATAAAAACCTATGATATTATGTACATTCCAGATTTAAAAACATTAATGAGAGTGATAAAAAGTCTTAGACGATATCCATCACCACCAAGTATGCCTACTTGTGACGACCCAATAGTAGAGGTAATTAGAAGTAGTGAAACTAAGCATCCAAAAGGTTCAAGGGTGTTTTATTAAACAAACTTCTCTTTTGTGAATAAAAAAGCAGTCCGTATCTTTGGATTTTAGTGAAAAATACTTAATTTTGAATAATTATTCCTTGAACAACAAAACCGCCAATTTTGTTTGAGAATTTTGCTTGTAGAGAAGAAGTTGTATCATAATGAAAAATTTGTGCGTAACTCTTTGAAGAAAAGCAAAATACAACTCAAAGTACACAAGGATATAAAGTATTGGTTCGCTCATTTCAAGTGCGCGGACTGCTTGTATATCTGTATGTGTACGAGGCGCTTGGCGGTGCCTGTTGTTGTATGGAATACCTGCGGTTCCGCCACTTTTTTTAGGAAGAAACTGCAAACGATTGAAAAAATCAATATAAATTATAAATAAAAATGAACGTATTTTTTTTAATTGTGGCATTAAATATTCTTGTTGCAATTTTTAATGTTGTATTTGGACAGAATTATTTACCAATGTGGGCATTTCTTGTTATTGAGATTGTTTCAGTCTTATGTGCTGTATATTTTCTATTATATGGAATAAACAAGGAACAGAAAAAACTTGAGAATAAAATATCTGACTTAAATGACAGTCTCAATATTTTGGCAAATGATATTAAATTGCTAATAAATGATAGAACTACTGAAATATTTGATAATTTATTATTGTATAAAAATATTTTATCAAATGACATACAGAATTCAGAAGATAAATTGTCGGCATTATTACATAAAGATACGGAACTTGTAAAAGAAGAAATAAAAGATACTAATAACTGTCTTTTAAATAAAATATCAGAACAATCTGAACAAATTGCTAAAACGTCAGATTTAATAAATTCTAATATAAAAGAAGTTTCTTTGTATGTTAAAGATCAGTTCACAAATCAAACTGATTTGATAAAAGAAACGATTAATACTCAAGTTGATAGAGTAAATATAAGAATTAATGATTCAGCATCAGAAATAATATCAAAAACAGAAAACTTAACAGGAGATTTAGTAGGTAAAACAGAAGAAATTAAGTCTCAGATAATTGAAAAAGATAATAATTTATCGGAATTAGTTAATTCTAGCACGAATTCAATGACTCAGTCTATATTGGACATATCGAAAAAAACTGATTTGATAAAAGAAACGATTAATACTCAAGTTGATAGAATAGATATAAGAATTAATGATTCAGCATCAGAAATAATATCAAAAACAGAAAATTTAACAGGAGATTTAGTATGTAAAATAGAGGAAATTAAGTCTCAGATAATAGAAAATGATAATAATTTCAATAAGTTAATTTCTGCTGGTATAGAAAAAATGTCTCAACAGAATATTGATATTCATAACAGAATAGAATTAAAAGGTTCTGAAATATTTAATTGTATAGATTATTTAAATGAAGAACTTAAACAAGTGGATAGTGAGATAAAATCAAAAGTAAGTGAAACTGAAAATAATTTATCTGAATTAGTTAATTCTAGCAAGAATTCTATATCTCAGTCTATATTGAATATTGAGAAACAAAATTTACAAACATTTAATCTAATAAATGATAGTATTCAAGAATCAGATAAATCAACAGAAGAATTTTTAGCATGTATGCAAAAACAATATGAACTGCTTAATATAGGAATTTCTGAAATTGGTGCTAAAACAGATAATATAAGAGATGAAATAAATAATAACAACTCAATAATCACCTCAGTAAAAACGTTAATATCTACTTTTAGTTTAGATATAAAAAATGTATCAGATGATATCAACAAGAAATTACTTGAGAATAAATATACCATAGAATCAAATATTAATGAACTTAATAATTTACAAATACTACTTAGAACTTTACTAAAACTATTTGAAGAGAATACAAATAAAAAATTAAATAATAATCAAGAAAGAGTAGAAAAAATAATAGATGATGAAACTAAAAATATTGTTTATGTTTATTATTCAAATGGCAATATAGTTAAGTCAATAATGAATGATTCTGAAAATAGGAAACTGTATGAATTAGAATACTCTAATGGTGTAATTGTTAGGAGTAAAAATTATGATTTGGATGGTAAGTTAACCATAGAACAAACATTTTATAAGGATGGACAAGTTCATTTTAGAAATGAATATACATCCAAAGGAAAAATAGTAACTGAATTTGATGTAAATGGTAAAAAGAAATAAGTATGTTTTTATATCAGTTTAATATGAAAGAAGGCAAAGCCTTTATGGAACTAGCAGTTCAAGCAATGCAAATAATAGGTAATGATGCAACTTGTGAAAGAGCAGAATATGAAACATATCTAACAGAACTTAATTTGCAAGATTACAATATTGTTGGTATGAACTTTAATGAAGCTGCAGAATGTTTTAAAGAAAGTTCTTTACCTGTAAAGAGAACTGTTATTATAGAACTTTGTGGCATCTTATATGAAGGTAAAAAAATATCAATAGAAGCAGAGAATTGGATTTATAAGTTGTCAGATAAGTTTAAAATTAATAGATTAGAGACTGAACGTCTTATTAGGTGGAGTAAAGATTTCTCAGATTTTATAGAAGTAGGACTAATGTATATTAATGCAAAAAAATAAATAATTATGGGTATTTTTGGTTGGATAGGTAGAAAAACAAAAGAGTTATTTAAAGCAACAGGGAATGCAATTTCAAATGGTTATAAATCATTTACAGGACAATCTACATTTGAAGAAGCAGATAGATTGTATGATGAAGTAATGTGTAGATTTACTGCACATAAAACTTACTTTGAGAGAGAGGTTGAGAAAGTAAGTAATCAAATCGAAATGCAAGTTAATACAATTAATAGGTCTAAAGAAATAATTAAAACAGAGTTATTTCCATTGTTTGCTTCAAAATTAAAATGTTTAAAAGATATACCTGTGAGTGAAAAATATTTAAAAGATTACTTTATAGGTGCTACTCTAAATATTGATTCAATGAAATCAAAAGCAGATTTGTATTTAATAGATTTTAAGAAGAATCCTTTTAAAAGTAATACGTTGGCTATTCTAACATTGGGATTCTATACGCGTAAAAAAGCAAAGGAGACATTAGAAAGAGTGAGGGAAGAAAAAAAACGTCTTGAAGAAGAAATGGCTCGAATGGATGCGGAATTGGTAAAACTTCGTAGAATAAAAGATGCTTTAGAATTAATATCAGAGTATTATATATCATTAATTGAATTATACCGTGTATTATTATCTCGGTTAGATAATTCTGTAAATTTCTTGATGATACGATGCATAAGTTCTGCTAAGAAATTGATAAGTAATCAGATGAGTATAAAACTTCTACCTAAAACACAACAGGCAGAAATAATGTCATTGGTCTCTATTTCAAAAGTTTTGAAGGTTCTGGTAGATAAAAATATTACTATGAATGGTAGTACAACCACGATAAGTAAAACTGTTTATGAAGCAAAAGAAGAGATGAAGGAGCAAAAAAATAAGATAATAAAACTTAATGAAGTAGCGTAAGTTATGGATAAAAATAGATTACACGAAATAGAGGAATGCATTAGAAATGCATCTCCTTTAGATTTAGCAAAAGCTTTACAAGAAGCAGAATTGTACGACAAGAAGGAAACACGAGCAGTAATAGATGAAATTTATGAGGAGTTTCAAAACAAGGATAGTCTTGTTTCAGAAATGATAGAGCCTGTTTTTATATCTGTAGCTGATGCTATAATAGAAACATTCAGTAAAAGAACGCTTATTAAGAAGGGTTTAACAGCATCTAGAATAATTAACGAATGTAAATATTTTAGATATGATAATATAGAAAATAATTCTACTAATATAGATGGTTATGCTGAATGGATAAATATAGAACATGACCTCAAAAAAAATGGTGAAAAAAAGGTATATAACAGAGCCGCATTGGAAGATGAAAAAAGATTAAGAAAATATAAACAAAAAAAATTTGATAATAATGGAGGTAGAATAAATGCAGTAGATGAATATACTGGTGAAAAAAATATTTATCAGTATCAAGCTCATCCTGATGCTCGCAGAAATATCCAAAAATATAAAGAAAGTCATCTAGCAGAAGTTGATCACATTATACCTCTTAAAAGAATTCATGATCAATTTAAAGGAAATTATGCACTTACAGAAACAGATATTAAAAATATAGCAAATAATGATACAAACTATGCATTAACTTCTGCTAGAATTAATAGAGGAGCTGGAGCTAGTGGTCAAGGTGGTAAACTAGATAAGACAATTACAGAATTTATAGATGAACAGAATGAACGAGAAAAAGAAGGACGTGATAATCTAGGACTATCAGATGAAACAAAAAAAAATATGCTTCGTATGGAGGAAGAAGCGATAAAAGCATTAACTAAAGATGCTAATAATGCAGTTTTTAAAAATATGATAGGTAAAGGGACGGGGAATACTTCTGAAATTTGGAAACAAACTTCGTCTAATGCTGCTAATCACTCTATGGATTATATAATAGGAAATGTTATTCTTTATATTTTAAAACCACTTTATTATGAGATTGCTGACATTTATAAAAATGGTCTTAAAGAAGGAGTTGGCGCAGAATCAGTCTCTCAAGCTTTTAAAATACGTTTTGGAAGATTGAAAGATTATGTTAAAGCAACTGCAAAATCATTTATGGGAGATAATATTATGGAATTTGTGAAAGGGTTTATTTCTTCTTTAATAGAAGGCATTATAGGTTTGTTTGTTGGTGTATTTAAACAAATTTTCAAACTTGTTAAAGAAGGTATTAGATTATTTGTAGAAGCAGGAAAAATTTTATGGGGTAAGAATTCAAAAAATATGACTTCCGCTCAAAAAGGTGATGCTATTATAAAAATTATAGGTGGCAGTGTGATATCAATTTGTGGCATAGGCATAGAAGCCTTATTAAATAAAATTGCCATACCAGAACCTTGGTCAATTATTATATCTACAATGTTATCAGGTATAGTATCTTCATTGTTCATGATAGTACTAGATAGAATAGATTTATTTAGTGTAAAAGCAGAAAAACGTAGAATGAGGATTGAAGAAATTTTTGATGAACGTATAAATGATATTAAAGAGGCAGAGCAAGCATTTGATACTATTGCTATGGAGAGGATGCGTTCTCAGAAATTACAATTTACTGTTATTAAGAATAATATTTATGAAGGTGTCGAAAGGAATGATATTGACGAAATAAATGCTGGTTTATTTAAGTTAGCAACATTTATGAATGTAGATCTTGGTTATAATAATCAATCTGAATTTGTAGAAAAGTTTGATGATATGGATATTGCATTATAAAGTTTAACACTCATCAATACCCTATATCTGCGAGGTGTAGTTATTTATTTATAATTGTAATAGTAGAAATGATAAAAAATCAAACTTCGAATATTTAGTAAGATATTTATCTCTGTGTCACTTTTTGGCACTGTAAGTGTTTATCTTTGCATAAAATCTAAAACAAAGGTATTATGGAAAAGGAAATTAAAACAGAAGAATTAGTTAAGTATGAGAAACACTACTCAGAAGATGGACTTTGGAAAAAGTTAGGTAATGTGGCTAAAAAGGTTGGTTTGAAACCGATTTATCATGTGTTATTGCTTTATTATGTATTGATAAATGAATCTACACCTAAAAAGTATAAAACCATGATAATAGGTGCTTTAGGTTACTTTATCTTGCCTATAGATATGATTCCAGATTTTATTCCAGTAGTTGGTTATACAGACGATGTGGCTGCTATAGCAGGTGCTATTCTAGCTGTGGCAAAATGTGTTTCTCCAGAAATTAAGGCGCAAGCTAAAGCAAAACTTAAAGAGTGGTTTGGCGAATATGATGAGTTAGAAATTGCTGATGATGTTATCTATTAAACTACCTTTAATCTACAATTTACCCTCAACCCTTTGCCCTTTCGACAAAGGGTGTTGTTGTTTTGAGTATTAATAATCAGAATGTCGTAAGTGTAATAGTTAATAAACATAGAGCTACTTGACGAATCAAATAGCCCTATTTTGACGGCTAATCATCCTAACTCACAAGGAGGACTGATCACTAGCACTGCAAATTTACTACAAAATGTTGAGAAATCGTACGATAAAGTAAGATTGTTGCTTGTAATATTATTATTGCAAACCTTGCTAAATTGGCAAATTTTTGGTATCTTTATAAAATTGAATATATTTTTCTCAGTTTCACTTTTTGGTACTGTGACTTTCTATCTTTGCAAACGATAAAAAAAAGAATTTAATAATTTTATTATGGAATTTCTGAAAAATAAAAAGATAAAATTAGAGTAAAAGGATATTAAACGATTACAATGCATAAAATATAAGTAATATGAAGGATTATATGATTAATAAATTATTGTTGTTTATTTTATTTTCATTGACAATTTACACGGTAGGAGCTCAACCTTATTTAAATGAGAAAAGAGTATATTTATTAGATGTTACGGCATCTATGGAGGGACGTGGAATTGTAGAAACTCCTAATATTTTTGACAATGTAAAGAATCAATTGTCTAATTCGTTGTCTAATATTACATATCCACAGACTGAAATAGTTATAGTTCCTTTTACTGAAAGTATTTTTAATCCTATTAGGGGGAATATTACTCAAATAGACTCTTTAGTTAATGAAATATCTAAGATTGGAATTGAGAAAGGCGATACAAATATAGCAGATGCATGGGAATATGGTATAAGCGAGCTTGATTCAACAAAGGTTAACTACCTTTTTCTTCTTACAGATGGACTTCACAATCATGGTGTAGAAAAAGAAGTGTTGTATAAAAGATTGCAAGAATGGCAATACATAGCAAAAGATAAATATATGTTTGCATTTTATGTTATGCTTACACCAAATGCGAAAGAGATGGAAATTATAGAGATTATAGAATCAACAAACAAGTTATGGGCAATTGAATCTATGAATGTTAATGTTTCCTTTATAAATTCTACACTTAATCTCAAATCGAATATAAATAATGACAAAAAGGTAAGAATTGATTTCTCATCACAGAATAATGAAGTTTTTAATTCTGGACTACAACTAAATATTCGACTTGAGGAGAATCCATTTTATGAATTGTGTAATCTTAATTCAAATATTATAAATAAATACGTAGAGTTTGAAATTAAAGAATTACTTCCTAGAATTCAGATACCAATCGAAACGCAACAGAAACTTTATTTGGAGTATGACAAAGAAAAAAATCCTTTAGTATTTTTTACTCCAGAAATAATAAATTTTAGCATAGTTAATAAAGGTGTAAGAATAATGACAATTAATGAAAAATGAGAAAGATTTTTTATTTAATCCTAGTAGTGCTATTCTTTTCGTGTACAAAAAAAAATGTAGACGATATAGAAATATTTGATTTTGGTGTAATCGAATTTGAGGAACCTTTTAGAGGACTTTTAGATTCTAAACCTTCAATACTGAAAAAAAGTCTTGAGTATCCACCGTATAAATGGTTAGCTCCTGATACGATGATATTACAGAAAACATTTGTTGTTAATTTTAATGAAGATGCTATTCGTTCCAATTCAACAGCAACTTTGTTTTTTGTTGATACAAGTTGTAAACCTATTGATGGCATAATCTTTCATATAAAAGATGATGCATCTACACACAATATTGTAAAAATTGTGGCTGATTCTTTATCAAAAGAGATAACTGTGGTTTGTAAAATATCTCCAACTATTGGAGAGCAGATAAAAACTGGAAAAATCCTAGTAGTAGGGAATGAACTTGATGAAATTAATGCGAGGAATATACAACAAGATAGTATGACTCTTGCAGAATGGCAAGTAGAACAAAGATTGAATTTTCCATGGTTATTGTGGTTATTATGGCTACTAACAATTATTATAATTATTGCAATTATTTATTTTATTATTAATTTAATAATTCATTCCCAAGGGTATTTTGTTATAATGAAGTTATTTGCTTCGCCATTTAAGTCAAAATCTATTAAACCCAATTTGTTTAGTTTTTCTAAAATTAATGAGGATTACTCGCTGGGAATGCCGAAATCTATTGAAGACGGAGGTAAAGGTAGGTGGACTGGACGTAGAGGTGACTCGATTTATATATTTGATAAAGATCAACGACCTAAAACAGCAAATTATGGTAACATGAAAAATCAAACTTTTGGGGAATTAGGAAGGGATTTAGGAGATCCGAGTCCTCAAGTAAGATTTAGAAAAGGTTACCCTGTTTTTGATAGGGATCCAGCAACAACATCACAACAACCATTAGAAGTGTCATTCCCTCAAGGAATTGGTCAATATTTGAAAAAGAAAAGCAATGGTACTATTGATAGGCAATATTTGCATGATGCTGCATTTGAAAAAATAGCAAATAAGTATGGTATGTCCATTGATGAATTAAAAGTATTTAAGGGTGATAGTAGTCCTGTTTCAGATCTTGTAAAGAGATGGAATTGTTCTGAAGAAGAAGTTTGGCGTAGGTGTAATAATCCACATAAAATTCAAAGAGTGTTACATGAAGTGGAAGATGGTAAAAGAGTTCAATTAGTACCTAGAATATATCATGATAATGTGACGCATAGCGGAGGGGTAGAGAAAGTTGCAAAACATATATTTTAATAATATATAGAGTAAAATGATTTTAAAGTGTCATATTCTGGCACTGATATTTTTTTATCTTTGTAGAAATTATAAAAATCATTAACCATGTCGGCATCTGAATTGTTGAAGAAATATATTTGGTTGTTTGAAACTATAAACAACAATGCTCCTATATCGCTAAAAGACTTAATAAAACGCTTCAAAGCGCATTTCAACGGTAGCGAAGAACTTTCTAGGGAAACTTTTTTTAGACATAAACGTGCTATTGAAGAGCTGTTTGGTATAGAAATTGAATACATTAGGAGCAAAGGTGGTTATGTAATAGCAAATAAAGACGATGTAAATGAAAAGAGTATGCAACAATGGATATTGCAGACTTTTTCAGTGAGTACTATGTTGTCTGAAAATCAGGATCTTAAGAAACGTATTCTGCTAGAACATATTCCATCAGGTCAACAACATTTACAACCAATTATGAAGGCAATGCGTGGAAATAAGGTGTTGAAGGTGAAGTATAATAGTTTCAGAAGGGGTAGTGCGATAGAAATGAATATAGAACCTTGGTGCATTAAATATTTTGAGCAACGTTGGTATCTTTTTGGCAAGGAAAAGGATAAACCATTTATAGAAAACTCCAAGGAGAATTTCTATTTTCTTGCTCTTGATAGGGTAAAAGATTTGGGTGAAACAGAGTTGAAATTTTCAATGCCTAAAAAGTTTGATGCAGAGGAATTTCTAAAAGATTATTATGGAGTGATGCTAGAGGATGAAAACTTTGATGTTCAGCCTATTGCAGTTTTAGTCGATGCTGCTCAGTGTCCGTATTTGCGCACTGTGCCACTGCATCATTCGCAATATGAAGCCTATCACAATGAGCATTATTCAATATTTGAATATAAACTTTGTCCTACGTTTGATTTCCGTCAAAAGCTTTTTTCTCTGAGCGATTCTCTTGAGGTGCTTGCTCCCAAAAAGTTGGCTGATATGATGCGTAAAGATGCCGAGGAAATGGTGCGGGCATACAAATACACAGAGGAGCAGGGAAGTGAGTATAAGTTTAAAGAGGAACAAAAGTAAAGAATTTCTCACCATATTTTACCAAAAATCCGTATCTTTGTAGTTGAATTTTAAACTATTGAACTATGAAATTTGATAAGAAATTACCTTTATTGGTGTTTAGATGTGTGGCTTTAGGATTGGGTTTAGGGACATTAACTTTGCTTGGGATGGAGAAAATAGCTGTAAATGAGGCAGTTTATTTGTTGGCTTTGGCCGTAACTTGTTT
>JAXJWL010000110.1:0-10508 GCA_036308065.1 Paludibacteraceae bacterium | reverse complement strand
TCTTAGTGTTAAGTGTTACGCGACGTTCGTTGTACGCAATGTTTACTTCTTCAGGAGAATAGAATTTCAATCCTTCACCCATTGCACCAGCACGTTCTTTGGTCATATAATATAGACCAAGAATCATATCTTGAGATGGCACTGTAATAGGAGCACCATTGGCAGGGTTAAGAATGTTGTGAGAAGCTAACATAAGGATTTGAGCCTCAAGGATAGCTTCGTTACCAAGTGGTAAGTGAACAGCCATTTGGTCACCGTCGAAGTCGGCGTTGAACGCGGTACAAGCAAGTGGGTGAAGTTGGATAGCTTTACCCTCGATCATCTTAGGTTGGAATGCTTGAATACCTAAACGGTGAAGAGTAGGAGCACGGTTTAAAAGAACTGGGTGTCCTTTCATAACGTGTTCAAGAATATCCCAAACTACTGTATCTTTTCTATCTACAATTTTCTTAGCAGATTTTACAGTTTTTACAATACCACGTTCAATCAGTTTACGAATGATAAATGGTTTGTAAAGTTCTGTTGCCATGTCTTTTGGAAGACCGCACTCGTGCATACGAAGTTCTGGACCAACGACGATTACAGAACGAGCAGAGTAGTCAACACGTTTACCTAATAAGTTTTGACGGAAACGACCTTGTTTACCTTTCAAACTATCAGATAGAGATTTAAGAGCACGGTTTGCATCAGCTTTTACCGCTGTAGATTTACGTGTATTATCGAATAAAGAGTCCACAGCTTCTTGTAACATACGTTTTTCGTTACGAAGAATTACGTCTGGAGCTTTAATTTCGATAAGTTTTTTCAAACGGTTATTACGGATGATTACACGACGATATAAGTCGTTAAGGTCTGATGTTGCAAAACGACCACCATCTAGTGGAACTAGAGGACGTAGTTCTGGTGGAATCACAGGAACTACATTGATAACCATCCATTCAGGTTTGTTGCGATGTTTAGAAGCACGGAAAGACTCAATAACTTGAAGACGTTTTAACGCTTCAGTTTTACGTTGTTGAGAAAGGTCTGTGCTAGCTTTGTCGCGTAATTCGTATGAAACTTTATCCAAGTCTATGCGCATTAACATATCTTGAATAGCTTCAGCACCCATCTTAGCGATGAACTTGTTTGGATCACTATCGTCAAGAAGTTGATTTTCACGTGGAAGATTATCCATGATTTCATCATATTCTTCTTCAGTTAGAGTATCACCAGCAGCAAGTTCAGTGTGGATACCAGCTTGAATTACCACATATTTTTCATAATATATGATAGAGTCAAGTTTCTTTGTAGGTAAACCTAAAAGATAACCAATTTTGTTTGGTAAAGAACGGAAATACCAGATGTGAGCAACAGGAACCACCAATTTGATGTGACCCATACGTTCACGACGTACTTTCTTTTCAGTAACGTCTACACCACAACGGTCACAAGTGATACCTTTATAACGTATACTCTTGTATTTACCACAGTGACATTCGTAATCTTTAGTAGGACCAAAGATGCGTTCACAGAATAGACCATCACGTTCTGGTTTATAAGTACGATAGTTGATGGTTTCTGGTTTTAGCACTTCACCACTAGATTGTTTTAGAATCTCTTCTGGAGATGCTAAACCAATGGTTATCTTGCTAAAATTGGTTTTTTGTTTATTATTTTCACTTCTAAATGCCATAGTACTTTTTTATTCTAAGTTGATGCTAAGACCTAAGCCACGTAATTCGTGTAGTAATACGTTAAGAGATTCTGGAATTCCAGCTTGTGGAATAGGATCACCTTTAACTATAGCTTCGTATGCTTTAGCACGTCCTACTACGTCGTCAGATTTAATAGTCAAGATTTCTTGAAGGATATGTGATGCGCCGAATGCTTCTAGCGCCCAAACTTCCATCTCACCGAAACGTTGACCACCGAATTGAGCTTTACCGCCAAGAGGTTGTTGAGTAATAAGTGAGTAAGGACCGATAGAACGAGCGTGCATTTTGTCTTCTACCATGTGGCCTAATTTCAACATATAGATAACACCTACTGTAGCAGGTTGGTCAAATCTTTCACCTGTACCACCATCGAATAGGTAAGTTTTACCATATCTTGGGATACCAGCTTTGTCAGTCCATGTATTTAAGTCATCTAGAGATGCACCGTCGAAAATAGGAGTTGCAAATTTAACACCTAGTTCTTTACCAGCCCATCCTAGAACAGTTTCAAAGATTTGTCCTAAGTTCATACGAGAAGGCACACCTAGTGGGTTAAGAACGATATCTACAGGAGTACCATCTTCTAGGAATGGCATATCTTCTTGACGAACGATACGAGAAACAATACCTTTGTTACCGTGACGACCAGCCATTTTGTCACCAACACGTATTTTACGTTTTTTAGCGATATAAATCTTAGCTAGTTGAACAATACCAGAAGGAAGATCATCACCAACGCTGATGTTGTATTTTTCACGTTTAAGTACAGCATCAAGTTCTTTATATTTACGTAAGTAGTTAAGGATAACGTCACGAATCAAATCGTTTTTGTGAGCGTCAGCAGTCCACTTACTTACTTGAACTGTTGTATAATCAATTTCTAGTAATTGTTTTTGTGTAAACTTATTACCTTTAGCGATAAGGTCTGCACCTAAGAAGTCTTTAACGCCTTGAGAAGTTTTGCCGCTTGTAAGCACCATCAACTTGTCAACAAGTACGTTTTTAAGTTTAGCAACGTTTTCTTCAAAACGAGCTTCCATTGCTGCAATCTGAATTTTTTCTTCAGATTTTTCTTTCTTAGTTTTTTGTGCTTTAGAGAATAGACGTTTACCAATAACAACACCACGAAGTGATGGATTTGCTTTTAGAGAAGCGTCTTTCACATCTCCTGCTTTATCACCGAAGATAGCACGTAGAAGTTTTTCTTCTGGAGAAGGGTCTGATTCACCTTTTGGAGTGATTTTACCAATAAGGATGTCACCAGGTTTAACTAGCGCACCAACGCGGATGATACCGTTCTCATCTAAGTCTTTAGTAGCGTCTTCACTTACGTTTGGAATATCCGCAGTAAGTTCTTCCATACCACGTTTGGTTTCGCGTACTTCTAGAGTATATTCGTCTACGTGAACAGAAGTTAGTAAGTCCTCGCGAACAACACGTTCATTAATTACGATAGCGTCCTCATAGTTGTAACCTTTCCAAGGCATGAATGCCACTTTAAGGTTTCTACCAATAGCAAGTTCACCTTTTTGAGTAGAGTAACCTTCAGTTAAGATTTGACCTTTAGTTACTTTATCACCCTTCTTACAAATTGGACGAAGGTCGATAGTGGTGCTTTGGTTAGTTTTTTGGAACTTAGGTAATTTGTATTCTTGAACAGGTTCGTCGAAACGTACGAACAATTCTTCTTCTGTATATTCGTATCTAATGCGAATAGTTGTTGCATCTACGTACTCGATAACACCGTCGCGTTCAGCAACTACTTGTGTACGAGAGTTTTGTACTAATTGACCTTCTATACCAGTACCTACGATTGGAGATTCTGTGCGTAGAAGTGGAACTGCTTGACGCATCATGTTTGAACCCATCAGCGCACGGTTCGCGTCGTCGTGTTCAAGGAATGGGATAAGCGCAGCAGCAATAGATGCAATTTGTTGAGGAGCCACGTCCATAAGTTCAACCTCTTCTGGAGCAACGATTGGGAAATCACTGTCTTGACGAGATTTAACACGTGAACGGATGAATGAACCGTCATCGTTTAGTGGAGCATTACCTTGTGCAATAATTTTGTTTTCTTCTTCTTCTGCAGCTAGGTAAACAACGTCCTCTTTATTTAAGTTAACAATCTTATTTTCAACTTTACGATATGGAGTTTCAATGAAACCTAAATCGTTGATTTTTGCGAATACGCAAAGTGAGTTGATAAGACCGATGTTTGGACCTTCAGGAGTTTCGATAGGACATAGACGACCATAGTGTGTGTAGTGAACGTCACGTACCTCGAAACCAGCTCTTTCACGAGAAAGACCACCAGGACCAAGAGCAGATAAACGACGTTTGTGTGTGATTTCTGCTAGTGGGTTGGTTTGGTCCATGAATTGTGATAACGCGTTGGTACCAAAGAACGAATTAATAACTGAAGATATAGTCTTAGCATTAATAAGGTCGATTGGAGTAAACACTTCGTTGTCACGAACATTCATTCTTTCACGAATAGTACGAGCCATACGAGCTAGACCAATACCGAATTGGTTGTAAAGTTGTTCGCCAACAGTACGAACACGACGGTTGCTTAAGTGGTCAATATCGTCGACATCCGCTTTAGAGTTGATAAGCTCAATTAAATATTGAATAATCGCAATAATATCTTCTCTAGTCAATACTTTAATCTCTGCGTCTATGTCAAGATTTAATTTGCGGTTGATACGATAACGACCCACATCACCAAGGTCATAACGTTTTTCAGAGAAGAATAGGTTATTGATAACTTCGCGTGCACTAGTTTCATCTGTTGGTTCAGCATTACGTAGTTGGCGATAGATATAATAAACAGCTTCTTTTTCTGAGTTACAAGAGTCCTTTTGTAATGTGTTATATATAATGGTATAGTCAGACATATTTGCATCTTCGCGGTGAAGAAGAATTGTAGAAACACCAGTTTCTATAATTTTGTCAATATGTTCTGCTTCTAGAATAGTTTCACGGTCGATGATAACTTCGTTACGATCTATAGAAACTACCTCACCTGTATCTTCGTCAGCAAAATCTTCTACCCAAGTTTTAAGAACACGAGCAGCTAATTTTCTACCAATAGCCTTTTTAAGGTTGGTTTTAGTTGCTTTTACTTCTTCTGCAAGGTTGAAAATTTCAAGAATATCTTTGTCACTTTCAAAACCTACAGCACGTAATAGGGTAGTAACAGGTAATTTTTTCTTACGGTCGATGTACGCATACATTACGTTGTTAATGTCTGTAGTAAATTCTATCCATGAACCACGGAATGGAATAATACGAGCAGAATACAACTTAGTACCATTTGTGTGCATGTTTTGTCCGAAGAAAACACCTGGAGAACGGTGTAATTGAGATACAACTACACGTTCAGCACCATTGATTACGAATGTACCTTTTTCGGTCATATATGGAATAGGACCTAGGTATACGTCTTGAATCACGGTTTCAAAATCTTCGTGATCTGGGTCGGTGCATGATAATCTAAGTTTAGCTTTTAGTGGAACATTGTAAGTAAGTCCACGGTCGATACACTCATCTATAGAATAGCGAGGAGGATCGATATAGTAGTCTAGAAACTCTAGTGTAAAGTTGTTTCTAGTATCGTTAATAGGAAAGTTTTCGGAAAATACCTTATACAATCCTTCGTTTTTTCTTTTTTCCGGAGGAGTATCTAATTGGAAGAAATCCTTGAATGATTTAAGCTGAACTTCTAGGAAGTCAGGGTATTCCAACGGATTTTTAATTGATGAGAAATTTATTCTGTTGTTACTCATACGAGGTTAATATCAAACGGTTAAAGACTAACTCGTGATTGCCTTTTTTTAATTTGGAAAAGCAGTGCACTACTTTAAGCATAAAAAGGTTTAGAACCTTATTTTGCTAAGGCTCTAAACCGAGCATCCTGATTTACAGGAAGTTAGATTATTTTAACTCAACTTCAGCGCCAGCTTCAGTAAGTTGTTTTTTCAATGCTTCAGCTTCGTCTTTGCTTACACCTTCTTTAACGTTAGCAGGAGCAGCGTCAACGATATCTTTAGCTTCTTTTAGGCCAAGACCTGTTAGTTCTTTAACTAGTTTTACGATAGCTAGTTTGTTAGCACCAGCTGATTTTAATACTACGTCAAAAGATGTTTTTTCTTCAGCAGCAGGAGCAGCAGCACCAGCAGCAGCTGGGCCAGCAACAGCTACAGCAGCAGCTGCAGGTTCGATACCATATTCATCTTTTAAAATTTGAGCTAGTTCGTTTACGTCTTTAACGGTTAGGTTTACTAGTTCTTCTGCAAGTTTCTTTAAATCTGCCATTTTTATAAAATTTAAAAAGTTTTTACTAATTTGTTGTTTTGGGTAATTATTCTCTCTCGCCTAGTGTTTTTAACACGCCATGGATTGTATTGCCTCCAGATTGAAGTGCAGAAAGCACATTTTGCATTGGAGATTGTAACAAGCCGATGATTTCGCCAAGAAGTTCTTCCTTAGATTTAAGGGCTACTAGAGCATCTAATTGGTCAGCACCAATGTACATGCTTTCGTATACATAAGCTGCTTTCAAAACAGGTTTGCCATTGTTAGCTTTGTCTTTGCTTAATTCTTTGATAAGACGAGCAGGAGCATTACCATTGTTTGAGAACATTATAGAGGTAGAGCCACTTAGAGTGCCATAGATTTCGCTGTAATCAACGTCTAGACCTTCTAATGCCTTTTGGAACAAGGTGTTTTTAACCACCATTAATTTTACGTCTTTTTCGAAACAAGCTTTACGTAATAGGTGAGTTCTTTCTGCGTTTAATTCAGAAGTATCAGTTACGTAGAAGTGGTCATATTGACCAATAGTTTCTTGTATAAGAGCTATAACATTTGCTTTATCTTCCTTTTTCATAACAGTAATTTTAGTGGTTATTCAGCTGATTTAGGGTCTACTTTTACACCCTTACTCATTGTGCTTGAAAGATAAATGCTCTTAATATAGATACCTTTAGCAGCAGTAGGTTTTAGTTTGATCAAAGTGCTGATAAATTCTTTAGCATTCTCAGCTATTTTTTGAGCATCAAAAGATACTTTTGCGATAGCTGCGTGAACGATACCTGTTTTATCTACTTTGAAGTCAATTTTACCTTGTTTAACTTCTTTAACTGCTTTACCTATTTCGTTGGTTACTGTACCGCTTTTAGGGTTTGGCATTAAACCACGAGGACCTAAAACACGACCTAGAGCACCAAGTTTACCCATAATTGAAGGCATAGTAATGATGATATCAATATCAGTCCAACCGCCTTTAATTTTTTCGATAAATTCATCAAGACCAACATAATCAGCACCAGCAGCTTTTGCTTCTGCTTCTTTGTCGGGAGTACATAGGGCCAATACGCGAACCTCTTTACCAGTACCGTTAGGAAGTGAAACTACGCCACGTACCATTTGGTTACTTTTACGAGGGTCTACACCTAAACGAACGTCGATATCGACTGATGCGTCAAATTTAGTAAATGTGATATCTTTTACTAATTGAGCTGCTTCTGCAAGAGAGTAGCTTTTACCTACTTCAATTTTCTCAGCAGCTAACTTTTGATTTTTTGTCAGTTTACTCATGTTTTAAAAATTGAAGGGTTAATTACTTTCTGGAAATTCTCCTTTAACTGAGATACCCATGCTTCTTGCGGTACCAGCTACCATACGCATTGCTGAATCAATAGTGAAACAGTTTAAATCTGCCATTTTATCAGTTGCAATAGCTTTAACTTGTTCCCAAGTTACTTCTGCAATTTTCTTTCTGTTAGGCTGAGCAGAACCACTTTTTTGTTTTGTAACTTCAAGTAGTTGGATAGCCACAGGAGGAGTTTTGATGATAAAATCGAAAGATTTATCAGTGTAATAGGTAATGACCACAGGCAAGATTTTTCCTGCTTTGTCTTGGGTTCTGGCATTAAATTGTTTGCAAAACTCCATAATATTGATACCCTTGGAACCCAAGGCAGGACCAATTGGAGGAGATGGATTTGCAGCACCACCTTTTACTTGCAATTTGATTTGGCCAGCAATTTCTTTTGCCATGTTATCAAATACTTTTATAGTTAATAAAATATAATGAAAATCGGACTAGGAAAGCGTAACCATTTACTGTCCTTTTTCAACTTGCATAAAGCTTAATTCTAACGGAGTTTTGCGTCCGAAGATCATGACCATAACCTTTAGCTTTTTTCTTTCGTTGTTAACTTCTTCAATTGTTCCTTTGAAGTCGTTAAATGGTCCAGAGATTACTTTCACTTCTTCACCTACATAGAATGGAACGCTTAGTTCTTCTTCTTGTTCTTGTAGTTTGTCAACTGTACCTAAGATACGGTTAACTTCTGTTTGACGAAGTGGAACTATGTTTTTAGAGTCGTTACCGCCTAAAAAGCCAATAACGTTAGGAACGTTACGTAACTCGTGCATAATATCACCAGTTAGTACCATTTCTACTAAAACATAACCAGGAAGATAGCTTCTTTCTTTAACTATCTTCTTGTTGTTTCTCATTTGATAAACTTTCTCGGTTGGAATCAATACTTGAAACACACGTCCGTGATAAAGAGGGTTGTTTTTGATTTCAGCTTCAACATACTCTCTTACTTTATTTTCCTTACCGCTTACAGCTCTAAGGACATACCACTTTTTACTAGTTTCAGACATATTCAATCCTCCAATTAACCTATCAAATTATAAATAAATTTCATAATCTCTTCAAAGCCAAGGTCAATTAACCAAATAATGAGTGACATTATGATGGAAGCAATTAACACAATGACAGCACTATTGCTCAATTCCTTTGCAGTAGGCCAAGAAACTTTATGTATAAGTTCGTTGTAAGATTCTTTAATGTAAGATACAAACTTCATGGTTTGTTAGTTTTTTTGTTTAGCACGGGTCGAGAGGCTCGAACTCCCGACACCTGGTTTTGGAGACCAGTGCTCTACCAACTGAGCTAGACCCGTAAAATTAGGTCAATTTATTTCTAAACTTTCACTCAGTTGGTAGAGCACTTATGCTCTTCTATTTCTAGCAACTGAGCTAGACCCGTAAACAAAGGTCCACCTTTCGGTGAACCCTTGGGAGTTATACTTAGTTAATATTATGCTAAGATTTCTGTGATTTGACCAGAACCTACTGTACGACCACCTTCACGGATAGCGAAACGTAGACCTACGTTACATGCTACTGGGTAGATTAGTTCTACAGAGATTTCTAAGTTGTCACCTGGCATAACCATTTCACGTCCTTCTGGAAGAGTGATTTCACCAGTTACGTCCAATGTACGGATGTAGAATTGAGGACGATATTTGTTGTGGAATGGAGTGTGACGACCACCTTCTTCTTTCTTCAAGATATAAACTGAAGCTTTGAATTTGTTGTGAGGAGTTACTTGTCCTGGGTGAGCGATAACCATACCACGTTTGATTTCGTTTTTGTCGATACCACGAAGCAATAGACCTACGTTATCACCAGCTTCACCTTGATCTAGAAGTTTACGGAACATTTCAACACCAGTAACAACTGATTTCATGCCTTCAGCACCAAGACCGATGATTTGAACTTCTTCACCAACTTTGATGATACCAGTTTCGATACGACCTGTTGCAACAGTACCACGACCAGTAATTGAGAATACGTCTTCAACTGGCATTAGGAATGGTTTGTCGATGTCACGTGGAGGAAGTTGGATCCAAGCGTCAACAGCAGCCATAAGTTCCATAACTTTGTCTTCCCATTCAGCTTCACCGTTTAATGCACCTAGAGCAGAACCACGGATGATTGGAGTGTTGTCACCGTCGAATTCATAGAATGCAAGAAGTTCACGCATTTCCATTTCAACTAGTTCTAACATTTCTTCGTCATCAACCATGTCACATTTGTTCATGAATACAACTAGACGAGGAACGTTTACTTGGCGAGCAAGTAGGATGTGTTCACGTGTTTGAGGCATAGGACCGTCAGTAGCAGCTACTACGATGATAGCACCGTCCATTTGAGCAGCACCAGTTACCATGTTTTTAACGTAGTCGGCGTGTCCTGGACAGTCAACGTGTGCATAGTGACGATTTTCTGTTTGATATTCAACGTGAGAAGTGTTGATTGTGATACCACGTTCTTTTTCTTCTGGAGCGTTGTCGATTTGATCGAATGATTTTAATTCAGAAAGACCTTTTTTTGCTAATACTGTTGTGATAGCAGCAGTTAAGGTAGTTTTACCGTGGTCAACGTGACCAATTGTACCAATGTTTACGTGTGGTTTAGAACGGTCAAATTTTTCTTTTGCCATAATAATAAATTTTAATTGGATTATCTAATTTTAGTTCTTTTTCTTTTAGTAAGAGCCAATGACGGGACTTGAACCCGTGACCTCATCCTTACCAAGGATGCGCTCTACCAGCTGAGCTACATCGGCAAAAAAAAGAGCGGGAAACGGGGCTCAAACCCGCGACCCTCAGCTTGGAAGGCTAATGCTCTATCAACTGAGCTATTCCCGCAATTTAGATAGCATTGCCATCTGTAAGTCAAAATTTGTGGGCAGTGATGGATTCGAACCACCGAAGTCGAAAGACAGCTGAGTTACAGTCAGCCCCATTTGGCCACTCTGGTAACTGCCCATCATGTTTTGATTTCAGTAAGAAAATCTGAGCCTCTTGTCGGATTCGAACCAACGACCCCGAGATTACAAATCACGTGCTCTGGCCAACTGAGCTAAAGAGGCAAGGTCATTCGCAAACCTTCGTTTGCAGGCGAGTTAAGGAGGTGTGTTCCTTAATTCGCTTGCAAATGTAG
>JAXJWL010000109.1:0-1245 GCA_036308065.1 Paludibacteraceae bacterium | reverse complement strand
TCTATCGTGTTTTTCTTGTTCAAGATAAAAGGGAAAGATGCAATGATTGCTGCTCTTGCAGTAGGTTTGTGTGTTTTAATCGCCGACCAAGTGGCATCTGGCTTCTGTAAACCATTTTTTGAGAGATTAAGACCTACTCACGACCCTGAACTAAAGGATATTATTCATATTGTAAATGATTATAGAAGCGCACTTTATGGATTTTGTTCTTCTCATGCATCAAATACATTTGGTATTGCTACACTTACCTGTTTGTTCTTTAGAAACAAATGGTATGCAGCATTAATCTATTCTTGGGCGGTGCTAAATTGCTATTCTAGAATGTATTTGGGAGTGCACTTCCCACTAGATATTATCTGCGGAGCACTTGTTGGTGTGGCAGCAGGATATATTTCATACTACCTATATAAATACACCGTGTGCAAGTTTCACTACTTCAATGCCGACAGCGGAGTAATGACTAACAAACAAGTGCTGTGCATAGCGGTAGTGTATGTGCTGACATTTGGTTTTATTCTACTGTAGGGACACTGCGTGCAGTGTCCGTAAATCGGTCCCTGAACCCTTATTTATACAACAAAAATATCGTTGGTCTCTTCGCCAAATCAGGCAAGGTCGCCTTACGCCACTGCGCTACTGTTAAGGTCTTAATATATTCCGTTTCCAGTGTTATATCGCAGGCAATGCAAAGTTTTGTATTGTTTTGGCAGTTCTTAAGAATATCCTCCACAAGTTTCATGTTTCTATATGGAGTTTCTATGAATATCTGAGTTTGATGCTCAGAGTAGATTCTTTGCTCCATCTTTTTGAACATCTTGTTTCTTTCAGCCGCGTCAATAGGCAAATATCCTAGAAATGCAAAACTCTGACCATTGAACCCTGAACCCATAAGGGAAAGAAGTATAGAAGAAGGTCCTACAAGAGGTTTCACTGTGTAACCTTTGCTTTGAGCAATGCCGACCACGTCTGCACCAGGGTCTGCAATTGCAGGACAACCAGCCTCAGAAATCACACCCATACTATGTCCTTCTGCCATAGGTTTTAGGAAAGTAGAGATTTGTTCCGCTTTAGTGTGCCCATTAAGTTCAAAGAAAACTAGTTCATCTATATTAATGTTTCTATCAACTTTTTTTAGAAAACGACGTGCAGTACGTATATTCTCCACTATAAAGTATTTAATTGAAGTAACAATACTTGCATTCGCCGCAGGTAAAACATTGTTTAAATCTGTTTCCCCAAATGTAC
>JAXJWL010000108.1:0-1725 GCA_036308065.1 Paludibacteraceae bacterium | reverse complement strand
GCTACCCTATTTATTGCCGCAGGTGGATATATCGTAAACGACTATTTCGACACCAAAATAGACCAAATAAACAAACCTACAGAGGTGATTGTTGGCAATAAAATCTCACGCAACGCTGCAGGCTGGGCATTTCAAATTTGCTTTGCTCTTGGCATTGCATGCGGTATTGCATTAGGTATTTTACTGAGCAAACTAAATATTGCCATTTTGTTTGCAGTAATCTCTGGTATGCTTTGGTTCTACTCTTCAAGTTATAAGAGAATCTTCCTTTTAGGCAACCTTGTTATTTCGCTTTGCTCATTCCTTTCTGTTTTCTCTATTGGATATTTATCAGCCATTAGCCTAGAAAACAAATACGGAGCGCTTATCTACAACACCAGCATCTTAAATGAAGTGTACGGTTGGTGTGCGGCATTTGGATTGTTTGCCTTCCTTTACACTTTCATTAGAGAAGTGGTGAAAGACGTAGAAGATATAGAGGGCGACAGAGAAATGGAATGCCACAGTTTGCCTATAGTTTTGGGTATCAACACCACAAAAATTGTTCTTACAGTAGTAACACTTATAAGCACACTTATTGTTGGTTATTTCTGTTTCTATCTAAATCCTTTCACTACAGACAATATTACCACAAAATACTATATCTTTGGCGTGCTTGTTCCTAGCATTATCCTTATTTTCTGGATTGGCAAAGCTGCAAAACGCAGAGATTGGATGCAAATAAGCACATTTGTGAAATTTATTATGCTTGTGGGCACTCTATACGCTGCTGTGGTGGGATATTTATTTGTTTTAAATTATTCATACATATTAAATGCTTGATTTAAAAGAATATAATCTAGTATTAGCATCTCAGTCTCCTCGCCGTAGGGAACTGCTTAAAGGTCTTGACTTGGAATTTACTACCTGTAGTGTAGATGCAGATGAGAGTTTCCCAGCAGAACTAAAAGGCGCAGATGCAGTGCAATATATCTGCAAAGCTAAAGCAGATGCATACAGACCTTTTTTGGAAGATAAAACTATTGCCATTACTGCAGATACAGTTGTTATACTTGACAATAAAATCATTGGAAAACCAAAATCTCACGAAGAGGCGTTTACTATGATACGATCTCTTTCTGGACGTGTGCACGAGGTGATTACTGCTGTATGTATTTTCTCAAAAGAGAAATGTGCGGAGTTTTATTCAAGCACAGAGGTGTACTTTAGTGAGATTACAGACGAAGAAATAGAATACTATATCAACAAATACAAACCATTTGACAAAGCTGGTTCGTACGGCGTGCAAGAATGGATTGGATATATTGGTATAGAAAAGATAGTTGGTTCGTATTTCAACGTAATGGGGCTCCCTGTAAAACGTTTATACGACGAATTAAAAACATTTATTGAAACATTATGAAAAAAGTAATATTATCATTGGCAGTGGCAACTATGCTGTTGGCATGTTGCACTAGTAAAAAAGCAACTGAGACTACTGAAACTAAAGCAGAAGATACTACTTCTGAAGTGGTAGCAGATTCATTAATCAATCGTCCTCTACTTGGTGGCGACCGCGACGAACATGGGTGCATTCCTTCTGCAGGCTACGTTTGGTGCGAAAAACTGCAAAAATGCATTCGCCCATGGGAAGAAAAATGTGAATAAAAATTGATAAACTATGGAAAAGAAATTATTTCGTGATATTAATAACAAATTGCTAGGCGGAGTTTCTAGCGGTTTGGC
>JAXJWL010000107.1:0-2601 GCA_036308065.1 Paludibacteraceae bacterium | reverse complement strand
GTGTAGGTCTGTATAGAAAATGCACCGAAGAGCAAACCGCTAGTGCTCTGCTACTTATGAAAGAATTAGGCATTGAGCATTTGGCCGATAAACCTTTTTTGCGTGTTTCTGCTGGTGAACAACGTATGCTTCTTTTTGCACGTGCCATTGTGAAAAATCCACAACTTCTTATCCTAGACGAACCATTTCACGGTATGGACGTAGCAAACAAAAAGCGTTGCCTAAAGATGATTTCCACCTTTGCCGCCCAGCCAGACAAAAGCCTTATCTTCGTCACCCACTACAAAGAAGAAATCCCCGACAGCGTAAATCATATCTTTGAGCTTGCAGCTCATTGAAGGAAGAAAAAATAGGAAGGTGTTATAAAGGCAATAAAAAAGAGATAATTCCATTATTATAATAGAATTATCTCTTTATGTGTTTATAAAAATAAACTCTTATTTTTTATCTTTTACTGCTATCCAAAGGATACCTGAGATAAGAAGACAGATAGCACAGATAGCGAAGATGATAGATTTGTCGTCTGCGTTGTTTACAACTTCACCCATTTTGAATGAAGCAACAAGTTGTGGAAGTACTACAGATAGGTTGAAAATACCCATGTATAGACCCATTTTGCTTTGGTCAACGCGTTCACTCATGATAGCGAATGGAAGAGATACTAGAGAAGCCCAACCAATACCTACGATACATAATGAAGCGAAGAATACGATGATGTTTGAACCAAAGAAATAGATTAGACCATAACCTAGAGCCATAAGTAGGATAGAACCAGTGTGAGTTTTAGCCATACCTGTTTTTTGAGCAACTACGTTAAGCACAAGTACTGGAAGCACTGCACCAATTAAGTCACGTACAAGGAATGCCCATGAGTTTATGTCTGCAAAGTCAGCTTCTGCTAAACCAGTGATTTTGGTTGATACATAGAAGAACATGTAGATGTTCATTGTTTGTACACCCCACCATGTGAATGAGTGAGCAAGAAGGATTTTTTGGAATTGGTTGTTGTCTTCTGTGCTGCGAGTAAGGTTTAGAAGTACTGCTGCGATAGCTAAAAGTTCGATAACCACACAAGCTGTTTCTACATAGTCTAGACCAAAGATGTCGCCACCAACTTGTACGCCCATCAATTTGCCGCAAATCACATAGATACCATAGATAAGGAAACCAGAAAGTGGAAGAATGGTTTCAATCATGTCTTTAACAGAAGTTTTTTCTTGCTTAACAGCGCTTTCTTCTTCTGCAGCTAGTTCGCGAGGTTCTTCGATAAAGAAGATAGGAAGTACAGTAAATAGCACTGCAAGAACAGCACCTACATAGATAAGGAATTCATTTCCCCAAAGTACAGCGATAAGGTAAGCAAGCACGCCGAATGTACCAGAAACGGTTTGCATCCATGTGAAGCCTGTACTACGTTGTTCTTTGCTAGTACAGTCTGCTACTAGAGAACGAGTAGGGTTGAAACTTACGTTGATAGCAAGGTCAAGAGTAAGAGCTACTGCTACAGCGATAGCAAGAAGACCTTCTGCACCACCCATACCGAATACTTGTTGAACAATTTCAAGGTTTGGAAGGGCAAGCAACATTAAACCTGTAAGGATACCACCAAGGATAACCCAAGGACGACGGCGTCCGCCCATAAACCATAATTTGTCTGATACTGCACCTACGATAGGTTGAGCAATGATACCAGCGATAGGACCAGCTGCCCATACAATACCAATCTCGTGAATGTCAAGACCATACTTGGTTGACAAAATCCAGCTTAACGCAGAAATTTGAACTGAAAGTCCAAAACCCATAGCTGTTGCTGGAAGCGAAAGAAGAGCATAGAACCATGTCTTCATCTTTTTTTGTGCTTCTAACATAGTATTTATTTTAAATTAGTGAATAATTGTTTCTAATCTACAAAGATAATAAAAATTATTTAATTACTCGCTACGTTTTGTATCTCGTCGTTTATTTCCTCGATATAGTTTAACACTTCCTCTTTCCCTTTTCCTGTTTCCGATGAGGTTACGAATATAGGAGGAAGTTCTTCCCAAGTTTCCAATAGGGTGTTTTTATAATTTTCTACCTGAATTTTAAGGGCGTTTTTAGAAAGTTTATCGGCTTTTGTAAAAATAAGAGCAAAAGGCACTCCGTTTTCACCCAAGTAATTGATAAATTCCAGGTCTATTTTTTGAGCCTTGTGGCGGCAGTCAATCAACACAAAAAGACATGTAAGTTGCTCACGACGATTCACATAACCATAAATCATATCCTCTAGACGCTCACGAGTTTTCTTCCCTGCAAGAGCAAAACCATAACCCGGAAGGTCCACCAAATGCCACGAATCGTTTATATTGAAGTAGTTGATAAGCAGAGTTTTACCAGGTTTAGAACTAGTCATAGCAAGTCCCTTTACACCTGTGATACAGTTTATTAAAGAAGATTTGCCTACGTTTGAACGCCCAATAAATGCATATTCTGGCACTTTACTATCTGGGCATTTCGCCACCGAAGGACTACTAATAAGAAATTTTGCACTCTGAATTATCATTTTCGTTTAATAAGCATTAATCCTACAAAGGTAATAAATCCATTTAATAATAACAATTC
>JAXJWL010000106.1:0-5032 GCA_036308065.1 Paludibacteraceae bacterium | reverse complement strand
TAGAGTAAAAACTCTTCACCCAAAGGTATTCGGTGGTATTCTTTGTAGAAGAGACAACGAAGGCGACCAAGCTCAAATAGCTCAATACGAAATTCCAGAAATCGACCTAGTAATTGTTGATTTATATCCATTTGAAAAAACTGTTGCTTCTGGTGCTAGCGAAGCTGACATCATCGAAAAAATCGACATAGGTGGTATTTCACTTATCCGTGGTGCTGCTAAAAACTTCAACGACGTGGTTATCGTAGCTTCTCAAGCTCAATATGCTCCACTTTACGATATGCTTTGCAACAATGGTGCTGTAAGTACATTAGACGAACGTAAATTCTTCGCTAAAGAAGCATTTGCAGTTTCTTCTTCTTACGATTCTGCTATCTTCAACTATTTCGATAGTGGTATCGACTCTGCATTCCGTTATGCAAAAGATGATGCAAAATCACTTCGTTATGGTGAAAACCCTCACCAAAAAGGTAGCTTCTATGGCGACTTCGACAGCATGTTTGAACAACTTCAAGGTAAAGAAATTTCTTACAACAACCTTCTAGACATCGATGCTGCTGTAAACCTAATCGCAGAATTTGACGAAACTACATTCGCAATTTTAAAACACAACAACGCTTGTGGTCTTGCTTCTCGCAGCACTCTACTTGAAGCTTGGAACGACGCTCTAGCTGGCGACCCTGTTTCTGCTTTCGGCGGTGTACTTATCACAAACACCCCAGTAGACAAAGCTACTGCAGAAGAAATCAATAAGATTTTCTTTGAAGTTATCATTGCTCCAGACTACGACATGGACGCACTTGAAATCTTAACTCAAAAGAAAAACCGTATTATCCTTATTCAAAAACCTACCGCTCGTCCTGCAAAACAATTCCGCAGCTTGCTAGGTGGTGTGCTTGTTCAAGAACGCGACAACAGCACAGAAGGTGCAGAAGATTTAACTCCTGTAACCAATGCTAAAGCTTCTGAAGCAGAAATTGAGGATATGATTTTTGCAAACAAAATCGTTAAACATACAAAATCTAATGCTATCGTACTTGCTAAAAACAAACAACTTTGCGCTAGCGGTGTAGGTCAAACTTCACGTGTTGACGCACTTAAACAAGCAATTGAAAAAGCAGGTACATTTAACTTTGACTTAAACGGTGCTGTAATGGCTTCTGACGCATTCTTCCCATTCCCAGACTGCGTAGAAATCGCTTACAAAGCTGGTATCAAAGCTGTTATTCAACCTGGTGGTTCTATCAAAGACAATCTTTCAATAGACTACTGCAACGAAAATAACATAGCTATGGTTACCACAGGTATCCGTCACTTTAAACACTAATAACTATGGGTTTATTTTCATTCACACAAGAAATAGCTGTCGACTTAGGTACAGCAAACACCATTATTATCCAAAATGGGAAAGTGGTTCTTGACGAACCTTCTATCGTGGCTCTAGACAAAAATGACCAACTAGTAGCTGTGGGAAAAGAAGCATACTTAATGTATGAAAGAACCAACCCAAATATTCGTACCATTCGTCCACTGCGTGACGGTGTTATCGCCGACTTCTACGCTGCAGAAATGATGATTCGTGGTATGATTAAAAAAATTGGTAACAGAAATAAATTTTTCTCTCCTTCTCTACGTATGGTGGTTTGTATTCCATCTGGTAGTACTGAAGTAGAAATCCGTGCGGTGCGCGACTCTTCTGAGCACGCTGGCGGTAGAGATGTTTATATGATTTTTGAACCTATGGCTGCTGCAATGGGTATCGGTTTAGACGTAGAAGCTCCTTGTGGTCAAATGATTGTAGACATAGGTGGTGGTACCACAGAAATCGCTGTTATCTCTCTTGGTGGTCTTGTTTGCGACAAATCTATTCGTATTGCAGGTAACGAACTTACTAGCGATATTCAAGAATATATGCGTCGTATGTACAACATCAAAGTGGGTGCTCCTACTGCAGAACAAATTAAAATTAAAGTTGGTTCTGCTCTTACAGAGCTTCCAGAAGATGAAGCACCAGAAGAATTTGAAGTTATCGGACCAAACAACATGACATCTCTTCCACTTAAGATACCTGTATCTTATCAAGAAATAGCTCACTGCTTAGACAAATCTATTTCTAAAATGGAAGCTGCTATCATGGCTGCGCTTGAAAGTACTCCAGCCGAACTTTATACCGACATTGTAAGAAACGGTATTTACCTAACTGGTGGTGGTGCTCTTCTTCGTGGTTTGAGCCAACGTTTATCAAACAAAATCAACATTACATTCCACGTACCAGAAGACCCACAACATGCTGTGGCTCGTGGTACAGGATTGGCACTTAAGAATATAGACAACTATTCATTCTTAATGAAATAATAAATAAAAAATCCCTCCTTTAAAATCATTTATACAAAAGGAGGGAATTTTTTGCAAATGGAAAATTTACTACTATTACTAAAAAAGATAAGCTCATTTCTACTATTTCTATTTTTAGAACTGATAGCTGTGTTGCTGATAGTATTTAACAATAACTATCAGCATTCTGTGTTTTCTAGTTCTATGACTGCTGTAAACGGAAATATTAGCGAGATTACTGGTAGTATTAGTAAATATTTTTATCTTACCGAAAACAATGAAGACCTTTTGAAAGAAAACGCATTGTTGAGGGAAGAATTGTTAGCTGCAAAGGCACAACTTACAGGGGTTGCAACAGATAGTTTGCCTCGTGACTACAGAGTGATTACTGCCAATGTGATAAACAACTCTGTAAACAATCAGCAAAACCTTATTATACTAGACAAGGGAGAAGTAGATGGTGTGAGACCAGATATGGGCGTGATATGTGCTTCTGGTGTGGTTGGTATTATAAAAACTGTGTCAGACCACTTTTCTGTAATTATCCCTATTATACACAACCAATCTAAGATTAGTTGTAAACTCGACTCTAGCAACAACTTTGGTTCGCTAGTTTGGGAAGGAACAGACTATAGATATGCAAAACTTAGCGAGATTCCTAAACACGTGCACGTTTCTATAGGTGAAAAAATAAGCACTAGCGGTTTTTCTTCTATTTTCCCTGCTAATATTGCTGTGGGAGAAGTGACTAATGTGGAAGAAGAATCTGAACAATTTTTATCTGTAGATGTGAGATTGAGTACAAATTTCCGTACCCTAAGATATGTGGAAATTATGGACTTTGGATTTAAACAAGAACTTGACACTATCAATGTAACACCATGAATGTAACTTCTATAAAATATATTATTCAGTTTATAGTAGTAGTACTTCTTCAAGTGTTACTATTCAATAATATGGACTACTTCTACCTAGTGAGTCCATACATTTACATTATTTTCCTTTTAGATTTACCTCTAAACATAAAAACACCAAGTTTGATGCTTATTGCATTTCTACTTGGGCTTACTGTAGACTTCTTTTCAGGCACTATTGGACTACACGCATTTGCAAGTACTTGGATAGGATTTTTCCGTCAAAGCTACCTGAGAGTGTTGTTTTCGCATCTTGAGTTTAAATTCCAACAACCTTCTGTGGCTCAATTTGAAACAAGTGGATACTTGAAATATGCAGTAGGTATGGTTTCGCTTCATCATATTGCACTATTTATGATGGAGTCTCTTTCTTTCAACAATTTCGGCTTTCTACTTCTAAGAATTATAATAAACATAGCACTTAGTTTACTTTTGATTATGTGTTATGAACTTTGCCGAAAGAAATGAACCAGTATAAAAGAAAAAATCAAGATTCACACACCCGCCAAGTAATAATAGTATTGGTGGTGCTTTTGTGTGCTCTTCTTTTTATTACTCGTTTCTTTTTCCTTCAGGTTTTAAACGATTCTTACAAAGACAACGCAGATAGCAATGCCTTCCTTAAGAAAACTGTTTACCCTGCTCGCGGACTTATATACGATAGAAATAACAAACTTGTTGTGTCGAACCAACCTGTTTACGACGTGATGCTTATTATGCGTGAAATGGTAAATTTCGACACTGTAAGTTTCTGCAATACTCTAAATATTACCAAGGCTGAGTTTGACGAGAGAATTAAGGATATAAAAAACAAAAGAAAAAATCCGGGATATTCTAGATATACTCCACAGTTGTTTATGTCGCAGATTTCTACTGCATCATACGGTTTGCTTCAAGAAAAAATGTTCCGTTTCCCTGGGGTGTTTACCCAACAACGTGTGCTTAGAAAGTATTCTGTGCCACATGGAGCGCATGCTCTAGGTAGTGTGGGCGAAGTGAGTCAAAAGCAAATAGATGAAGATGAATACTATGTGAGAGGCGACTATAAAGGACAATCTGGGGTGGAAAAGACCTATGAAGAAGTGCTTCGTGGCGAAAAGGGCGTGGAAATACTTCTGCGCGATGTGCATGGTCGTATCAAGGGTAAATATATGGACGGAGCTAAAGACAAGGCTCCTGTGTCTGGTAAAAACCTAACCATGGGTCTTGATATAGAACTGCAACAATATGGTGAACTTCTTATGAACGGCAAAATGGGAAGTATTGTGGCAATTGAACCTTCTTCGGGAGAGATTTTGGCATTAGTTTCTAGCCCTTCGTACGACCCTGCTCTGCTTGTGGGTAGAGAGCGTTCTGCAAACTATGTGAAACTGCTTAAGGATGAAAAAAGACCATTGTTCGACCGTCCTGTAATGGCTCAATATCCTCCTGGTTCTACCTTTAAACTTGTTCAGGCACTTATTTTCCAAGAGGAAGGCATAATAAATGCAAACACAGAGTTTCCTTGTAAGCAAGGATATTATTACACAAAAACTAAAAAGATGGGATGCCACGAACACAAATCGCCTCTAGATTTGCGTGCTTCTATCCAACACTCTTGCAATGCTTACTATGGTTATGCTTTAAGAAATTTCTTAGACCTAAACCTTGATAAATATGGCACTACAGATGGTGCATACAATGTGTGGAGAGACTATGTAATGTCTATGGGATTTGGCACTCCACTTGGCATAGACTTCCCAAACGAAAAGGGCGGTACAATTTACAAATCTACCACATACGAC
>JAXJWL010000105.1:0-8453 GCA_036308065.1 Paludibacteraceae bacterium | reverse complement strand
CCTAACGGTGTCTATCACTTTGTTTGGCTCTTCGTTGAGAGTTACTATCATGTCGCTTAGTCGTTTTGGACCTTCTTTGCTGAGATATGCGAGAATCTTGTCGTTGAGACTAATAGAGGCTTTATTGTTTAAACAAACGTCGCAAACACCACAATTTGAGGTGTTGTCTTCTCCAAAATAGTCTAGCAGAAGTCTGCTTCGGCAGTGATTGTTGGAACTAACATAGTTTATCATAGTTTCCATTCTGCTTTTGTATCGCATTAGGCGGTGGTCGTATACCTCTGTAGATATTCTAATAATATCTGGTGGAATGCGGTCTTGTCTGTATCTTATGGCAGGAGAAGATTTTTTAGGGATGTAATCAATTACACCTATTTTTCTTAGCCATGTGAGCAATTCGTAAACTCTATTTTGGTATAGACCTGTGTTGAGAGCAATTTCTGTTTCGCGTATTATGGTATAGTCGGCAAAAATACCTGTGTATTTTCTTAGCAGAAACTGCATTATGGCATCTTCTTCCTCTGAAAAGGCTGTATCGTAAAGCAAACGTCTAGAACGTGTAACAATTACTCTAGAGTTTAGTTCTTTTTCATTTTTATACTCGATATAACCATCTAAATCTAGGATTCTAATTGCTGCTTGTGTGGGCAAAAGTGGCAGGTGAAACTTACGGCAAAAGTCTTCTAGATTGAAGTCGAAGGTGTTTCCTTCTCCGTAGTTTACACCGAGTTGAAAATAGTTGCCAAGTTGGTTATAAACGTTGCAGATAAATTCTTTTGATGGGAAACTATCTGCAAGGCGTTTCTTCATAAGGGTTAAATCCTTTTTATTGTAAAGAAGGATGCATTCTGCGTAGTTTCTATCACGTCCTGCGCGACCTGCTTCTTGGAAATATGCTTCTACGCTGTCTGGAATGTCTATGTGAATAACAATTCTAACGTCTGGTTTGTCGATACCCATACCAAAGGCATTGGTGGCAACCATTACTTTAAACTTGTTGTTCTTCCAACTATCTTGTTTTAAGTCTTTTATAGCATTGTCGAGCCCTGCATGGAAAAAGTCTGCAGAGATATTGTTTTTGTTTAGAAGGTCGGAAACTTCCTTGGTTTTTTTACGGTTTCTAACGTAAATAATTGCACTTCCTGCAGTTTGGGTGAGTAGCCTTACAAGTTCTTCGTCTTTGCTTTCTGTAAGTTTTACTTTGTATGCTAAGTTGCTTCTATAGAAGCTTATACGTTTTACATTTTCTTCTTTGAAAAGAAGTGAAGACTGAATATCTTTGACTACTTCTGGTGTGGCAGTAGCGGTAAGTGCTAAAAATGGAACGTGAGGTAGAATCTCACGTATTTCTGCTATTTGTTTGTATTCTGGTCTAAAATCGTATCCCCACTGAGAAATACAGTGCGCCTCGTCTACTGCCACCATGCTAATGTTCATGTATGGCAGGGCTTCAAGAAATGTATCTGTAGATAGCCTTTCTGGCGAAACGTAAATGAATTTATAGTTTGCCCTAGGGTCGTTGGTTTTGTTGTAACAAATATTGTCGAGGCATTGCTTGTATTGGGTAAATGTTAACCCAGAATGCAAGGCAATGGCTTTTATTTCTTTTTTCTTGAGGTTTTCTACCTGGTCTTTCATTAAGGCAATAAGCGGGGTGATGACCAAACATCTACCTTCTTGGCATAGGGCAGGCACTTGAAAGGTAATAGATTTACCTCCGCCAGTGGGCAAAAGACCCAAAGTGTCTTTCCCGCTGCCTATGGATTCGATGATTTCTAGTTGTGAAGGTCTAAATGCATCGTATCCCCAATATTGCTTTAATTTCTGTAGGTATGGCGTCATGTTAACTGAATGTCTTTAACCATTAGTTGAATGCTCTTTTTGCCATTGAAATTGTTTTCTTCTAGGGTGTAACAGATGTTGAATGGCTTTTTGCTCTTGATGTGTTCAATGCATTTTTGTGGGTTTTCTACATTGAAAGCAATGCCACTGCATCTTACATGCTTGTTGTCTAGGGTGCAAACGTCTAGTTTTAGGTGTTTTTGGTCTAGACCAACAAGTTTACAGCCATTTGCATCTATTACATTTGTGGTCACAAATATTGGTTTGGTATTTTCTGGACCGTATGGAGCAAACTGACCTAGTTTATCAAATAGACTATCGTTGATTTCGCTTAGAGAAAGTTCTGTATCTATGTCTATTTGAGGGATTTTTTGTTCGTCAGTGATATTTTCGCTCACATATTTTTCAAATCTTTCTTTAAACTCTTTTACGTTTTCGAGTTTCAGAGTAAGGCCTGCTGCGTAGATATGACCGCCAAAGTTTTCTAGTAGGTCGCGACATGAGTCTATTGCTTTGTAAAGGTCGAAACCAGCAATAGAACGTGCAGAACCTGTAGCCATACCGTTTGAAAGGGTAAGCACAACGGCAGGTTTGAAATATTGTTCGCTCAGACGAGATGCTACAATACCAATAACTCCTTTGTTCCATTCTTGATTGTAAACCACGATAGAACTTTTTTCGCCTAGGTTTTTAAGTTTAAGTATCTCTCTGTGAGCCTCGTCGGTGGCTTGCTTGTCTAGGTCCTTTCTAGTTTTGTTGTAGTTGTCGATTAGGTCGCTCTTTTCTTTGGCTGAGGTGTAGTCTTTTGCAACAAGAAGTTCTACTGCTTCTTTGCCGGAACTCATTCTACCAGAGGCGTTTATACGAGGTCCTATCTTGAAAACTATATCGCTAGTGGTAATTTCTTTTCCTTTAAGTTCACATACGTCGATGATGGCTTTTAGGCCTATACTTGGATTGCTGTTTAGTCGTTTAAGACCGTATTGCATAAGTACACGGTTTTCGCCTGTGATAGGCACGATATCCGATGCTATACTCACTGCTAGAAGGTCTAAAAGTGAGTTTAGTTTTTCCATAGGGATATTGTTGTTCATAGCAAAGGCTTGCATAAGTTTGAAACCTACGCCACAACCAGAAAGGTGTCCGTATGGATATGTAGAATCTGTGCGTTTTGGGTCTAAAACGGCAACGGCATCAGGGAGAGTATCGTCTGGAGTATGGTGGTCGCAGATGATAATGTCTATGCCTTTTTCTTTTGCATAATTTACCTTTTCAATGGCTTTGATGCCACAGTCTAGCACTATGATAAGCGAAAAAGAATTTTCTGCTGCATAGTCGATACCTTTGTACGACACCCCGTATCCTTCGTCATTTCTGTCTGGGATATAGAAATCGATATTTGAAGTGTATTGTTGAAGAAATTTGTAGACAAGAGCCACAGCAGTGGTGCCGTCTACATCGTAATCACCGTAAACTAAAATATTTTCTCTATTGCTCAAAGCTGAATTTAGTCTTTTTACAGCTTTGTCCATGTCGTTTAAAAGGAATGGGTCATGAATTTCTTTTATCTTAGGAAAGAAAAAATCATTAGCTTCCTCTACAGTGGTAATGCCTCTTTGTACTAGCAATGTGCAAAGGGCTGGGCTAATTTTTAGTTTTTGTGATAGTTCGTTTCTACATAATTCTTCTTTTTCGTTTAGGTTATTAATAATCCATTTGTGAAGCATATATATTTTTTATTTGTTTATAGCGGAAGAATGCTTAATTTTGCCGTTGCAAAATATCAATTTGTAAAGATAGGAAAAATTTTTTATTTTCATAGTATGAACGAGATAAAAAAAATGGTCGAGGTGCTTCGATCTGGAGGCTTAATTCTTTATCCAACCGATACGGTATGGGGAATAGGTTGTGATGCCACAAATGAGGAGGCTGTAAAGAAAGTTTTTGAACTTAAAAAACGCGAAGATAGCAAGTCGCTTATAGTGCTTGTGGATAGTGTAGATAGGCTTTCTGCGTATGTGGACGATGTGCCAGATGTGGCATGGGATTTGGCGGAAGTGTCTGATACTCCGCTTACTATCATTTACCCAACGGGAAAAAACTTGGCTAAAAATGTGATGGCAGAAGATGGTAGCGTGGGCATAAGAGTGACCAACGAAGAGTTTTCAAAGGCATTGTGTTATGCGTTTAGAAAACCTATTATTTCTACGTCTGCCAATATAAGTGGCAATCCTACTCCAGAGAATTTTTATCAAATAGAAGACGAGATAAAAAATGGTGTAGACTACGTGGCAGAGGCAAGAAGAGACGAAGATGAAAAAAAATCTCCTTCTTCTATTATAAAATTTGAAAAAAATGGTACTTTTGCAGTGTTAAGAAAGTAAGATGAAAAAGAAACTGGTAGATATATACGATGCTCTGCTTAAATGGCGCGAAGATAACATTCCTGCCAAGCAGTTTGCGCTTGTGTTGAGTTTTTTTGTGGGGGTGCTAACAGCAATTGCTGCTTGTATGCTTAAGTGGGCTATTCATGGCATTCAATATCTACTTACTACAAATTTCGACTATTATTCAGGAAACTTACTTTATCTTTTGTATCCTGTAGTGGGTATTTTGCTTTCTGGACTTTTTGTAAAATACATTCTTAGAGACGATATTAGCCACGGTGTAACAAAAATTCTTTATGCTATTTCGCAAAGAAAAAGTATAATGAAACTTCACAACACATGGAGTTCTGTGGTGGCGAGTTCGGTGACTATCGGTTTTGGTGGTTCGGTGGGTGCGGAGTCGCCTGTGGTGCTAACAGGTTCTGCAATTGGCTCAAACTTGGGTCGTTTCTTCAAGATGGACCAAAAGACGCTGATGCTCATGGTGGGTTGTGGTGCTGCTGGCGCTATTAGTGGCATTTTCCAAGCTCCAATTGCAGGTGTGGTCTTTACCCTTGAGGTGCTTATGATAGATATGACTTTCAATTCTATTGTGCCTCTTCTAATATCTTCAGTTACAGCAACTTCTCTTTCATATTTTCTACTTGGGAAAACAGTGATGTTCAATCTTTCTGGCGAAGATTTTTCTTTGGAAAGAATACCAATGTATATACTTCTGGGAGTGTTGTGTGGATTTGTTTCTTTGTATTATACAAGGGGTATGAACAAGGTAGAAGGTGTGTTTAGAAAACTAAATACCTTTTGGTCAAAACTGCTTGTGGGTGCGCTAATGCTTAGTGCTCTTATTTATCTTTTACCTCCTCTTTATGGTGAAGGTTACGATTCTATCAATCATTTGCTTAGTTTAAATCCAGAAAAATTATTTGAAAATAGTTTGTTTTTTGGTTTCAGACACAATGAATATGTGGTTGTAGTGTATCTTGCACTTATAGTATTGTTTAAACTTGTGGCCACTGCAGCAACCAATGGTGCAGGTGGTGTGGGTGGTCTTTTTGCTCCATCGCTATTTGTGGGTTGTATTTCGGGATATATTTGTGCATTGATACTTCAAATGTGTGGTTTTGATGTGCCTGCTCAAAACTTTGCTCTAGCAGGTATGGCTGGTGTGATGTCGGGTATTATGCACGCTCCGCTAACGGGTATTTTCCTTATTGCTGAACTCTCTGGTGGTTACGATTTGTTTATGCCACTTATGATAGTGTCTGTGATTTCCTTTATTACTATCTATTTGTTTGAGCCTCATAGTATTTATGCAATGCGTCTTGCACACAAGGGCGAACTTGTTACTCACCACAAAGACCGTGCAGTGCTTTGTCTTATGAGAATGCAAAATGTGATAGAGACAGATTTGCAAACTATTAGTCCAGAGGCTACGCTAGGCGATTTGGTAAAACTTATTTCTACGTCGAAGAGAAATATTTTCCCTGTGGTGAAAAAAGATGGCACATTTATAGGTATTGTTTCTCTAGAAGAGGTGAGAAATATAATGTTCCGTCCAGAACTTTATAATAGGTTTACAGTGAAGAAACTTATGATTTATCCTCCTGAGAAAGTGGATGTTAAGGATTCGATGGATGCTGTTATGGAGAAATTTGAGCAAACTCAGGCTTGGAACCTACCTGTGCTAGATGGTAATAAATATGTAGGTTATGTATCAAAATCTAAGATTTTCAGTGCTTATCGCGAAGTCTTGGTAGAGTTTTCTGATGATTAATTTTTTATTATCTTTGCATACGCTATGCTAAAAAGGATAGATTACTATATAATGAAGAAGTTTTTGGGCACCTATGTGTTGTCCATTGTACTTATTATTAGTATAGCTATAGTGATAGATATCACCGAAAAAATGGACGATTTCTACAACGAAGGTCTAGATTTCAAGACCATTGTAATGGAATACTACATTTATTTCGTACCATATTATACCAATTTATTTAGTTCTCTTTTTACCTTCCTTGCCGTTATATTTGTTACTTCAAAACTAGCATTCAACTCAGAAATTATAGCGATGCTTGCAGGTGGGATAAGTTTTAGGCGTATTTTGGTGCCATATCTTATTTCTGCGGCAATTATTGCAGGCGCTACATTTTATATTAGTTCGGAAATCATTCCTCCCGGCATTAGAGAAAGGCTCAAGTTTGAGTATAAATATGTGGAACATAAGAAGTTTGAGTCTAGTTTGGACCACCAGCAATTGAGAATCTCTGAAAATGAGATTATCTATGTGGAAAGATATGATATAACTAGAAATATTGGTTATAAATTTTCATACGATAGATTTGATGGAAAGAAACTTGAGGAGAGAATTACTGCAATGAGGATTCAACACGATTCTTTATACAATTGGACTGCATATAATTGTATGCAAAGAATGTTTGTGGGATTGAAAGAGGAAGTGACAACTCACGATGAGATGAAGTTGGAGCTTAATATGATTCCAAAAGACTTTGTGAAGGTTGTGAAAGAATACGAACAACTTACTACGAGTGAACTTGTAGAATATTTGGAAACACAAAGTAAACGTGGACTTTATGGGCTAAATGCATACGAACTTGAACTGCAAAAACGTATTGCAAGTCCTTTTTCTGCGTTTGTTTTAACTATTATCGGGGTTTCTGTGGCTTCGAGAAAGTCTAGAGGAGGTACGGGATTCCATATCTTTATAGGATTCTTGCTTAGTGTTACCTATATTCTTTTCAATATGGTATCATCTTCTCTTACCATTAAAGGTGGCTTAAATCCAACTATTTCAGTTTGGTTGCCGAACGTTCTTTATCTTGCTATTGGTATCTACCTATATAAAATAGCTCCAAAGTAATTTGCAAAATAAAAAAACCGCACTGCCATTTGTGATCCAAACTTAGAAAAGAAAGGATTTGAGGCTCCGGTTATCTTTGTAATCTACCCAGACCATACGGACAGTAGCACGCCATTGACTAACCCGAAGTTTCTCGGTTAAAAATAGATTGTTAAGTTTCCCAAAATGTGTCAGTGCGGCAGTACAAAGATAATATTTAATTTTTGATTGTGCAAGATAGGATGGGGATGTCTTGATAGTGTAGGGACGTAGCGTGCTGCGTCCGTTTTTGTTTTGTAATTTTTTTTTGAAAATTTTTCTGAAAAAATTTGGAAGTTATTTGAAAAGGTTATATATTTGCAATGAAATTAAAATTGTAATCATTACAAATTGGTAATGATGATAAAACAAGGAGGTGCAAATGCCAATTAAGATTAAAGCATATTTACAAGAGAAAGGAATAAATCCTTCTATGCAGAGAGTGGCTGTGATGCATTATCTATTAAATAATTTCACTCATCCAACGGTTGATGAGATACATTCAAACCTTTCTGATAGTATTCCAACGCTGTCTAAAACTACAGTTTATAATACTCTGAAAGTTTTAGTAGACAATGGAGCGGCGTTGCAGCTTACGATAGATGAGAAAAACACTCGTTACGACGGAAATATTACTCCTCATGCACACTTTATCTGTCTTGGATGTGGTTGTGTACACGATGTGGAACCAATAAAACTCGATGAGGTAAGTCTATCAAAATACAAAAATCTGAGGATTACAGAGACTCAGGTTTATTATAAAGGATATTGCGAGAAATGTTATCAAGAAAAGCTTCTAAAAGAGGCTGAAAATAAAAAATAAACAATTAAAATAGTGTTATGAAAAAATTTGTGTGTACAGTATGTGGATATGTTCACTATGGCGAACAACCACCAGCAGTTTGTCCAAAATGTAAACAACCAGCTAAAGTATTTAAAGAAGTGAAATAATAATTAAAAAGATAAAGTCATGAAAAAATTTATATGTACAGTATGCGGATATGTTCACGAAGGTGAAACCGCTCCAGAATTTTGTCCACAATGTAAACAACCAGCTAACAAATTTAAAGAGTTAGAAGAAAATGGTGCACTTGAGTTTGTAACAGAACACGTTATCGGTATCGCTGCTGATACAGACGACGAAATGAAAAAAGACCTTAACGCACACTTCCTTGGCGAAGCTACAGAAGTAGGTATGTACCTAGCAATGAGCCGTCAAGCAGACCGCGAAGGTTATCCAGAAATTGCAGAAGCATTTAAACGTTATGCTTGGGAAGAAGCAGAACACTGCGCTAAATTTGCAGAACTTCTTGGTGAAGTAGTTTGGG
>JAXJWL010000104.1:0-22942 GCA_036308065.1 Paludibacteraceae bacterium | reverse complement strand
TGCCAGAGGGTACAGTAGTTGTTCCTACTGTGACTTTCTCAAAAGGTGAAGAAAAACAAACTGTACAAGTGATTAGCGGTGGCTTGAATGGTACAACTCAAGTGGTGGTGATTGCAGAAGATGGTACAAGCAACGTATATGAAATTCATTTCTCTGTGGCACAATCTGCTCAAGTACAATTGAATGGCATTTACGTAGACGACCAATTGTTGGCAGATTTCGACCCAGCAGTGTGGTCATATACCTACATCTTGCCAAATGACGCTACAACATTGCCTTCTGTGACTTATCAATCAAAAGAAGGTCAACATGTTAGTTTGCTATTGCCTCAGTTTGAAGGTGAAGCTACCTTTGTAGTAACTGCGGAAGATGCTTCGTCTGCTACATACAAAGTGGATTTCCAATTGGCAAAACTAGAAAATGCAACCCTACAAAATATTTTCCTAGATGGTGTGTCTATTGCAAATTTTGATGCAAACACATTTGAATATACAGTAGACTATGTAAAAGGCGCTGCATTGCCTGCTATTACATTCCAAAAAGCAGATGCTACTCAACAAGTGGTGGTAAATAACCAAGGTTTACAAGGTTGCGCAATAACTGTAACTGCACAAAATGGTAACAAGGAAGTTTACCGTATAGCATACAATGTGTTGAACAACAAAAATGCACTTTTAAGTGACATTCAATTTTACAATACACAATCTTCTGCATTTATTAGTGTAGAAGACTTCCAAGCAAACAAGTTGCAGTACAATGTAGTGTTGCCATGGCGTACTACAGAATTGCCTTTAATAAGACCTGTTCCTGCTTCTAAAGGTCAAGTAATCAGCATAGAAGAGGGTGGGGTAAACGGCACTACTACCATTACTGTCTTGGCAGATGATGCTACTACAACTGCTACTTATACAATTGGCTTTAGCGTAGAGCAATCAAACGACGCTACCTTGAGCAATATTTTGGTAAACGACAACGACGTGCCAGGTTTTGACCCAACTGTGATGGAATACAACTATGTGTTGCCATACGGTACTACTACCATGCCAAAGGTAACCTTTGAAAACGCATACAAAGACGGAAAAACCATTACCGAGCAACAAGTAGTGATTACCGATGGTGGTTTGTATGGTGTTACGACCTTGGAAGTAACCTCTCAAGATGGTAGCGCAACAAATACTTACATACTTACTTTTACTGTAGAATCAACAAATAAATCAAATACATTACAAAGTATTTTGGCTGGCAATGTAGCTGTACCATTGATGGATGGTTTGTATACTTATTACATTACTCTGCCATACGGTACTACTGAAATGCCAGATTTAACTATTGTAAAAAATTATCCTGAGCAAGAGGTACAAGTGGTGAAACAAGGTACAGAGTTTGGTTATTTATATAGCGTAACTGTGTTACCAAATATGCCTCATGTAGGTCCTACTTTGTATAATATCAATTGCGAGATAGATAAATCGCCAACAGCATTAACTGGTATCAACAAGAAGAACGGAGCAGAATTGTTCCCATACTTTAAATCTGATGTTACTCAGTATGTGGCTAAAGTAAAAGACAAATCTGATTTGGAATTCTTGTTCAACGAAGACAAAAACAAGATTTCATATCCTGAAGCAGAGCAAACTACCAACAAGATTGTGGCAGTGGTTACAAGTCTAGATAATAAAGCTGATACTCGTAAATACACTGTTTATTTACACTATGTGAATGACATCATTCCTAATGGTGACTTTACAAGTTGGACTAAGGCTAAATACCATAATGCAAATAAACCTACAGATTGGAAAGTCCCTGCAGATTATATTGATGTGTGGGGTCTTTCTGCTGAAACTGGTCATGAGGTCATAAAAGCTGGCAATAGTAATAGTATCGTAGGTTTCAGAACAACATATTGGGCTGTTTTAGCAGGAACTATTCCACCAGTTATGACTTTAGGAGACTTAAATGTGTCGTTAGCAGTTGCAACAAAATCTAAAGTATCTGTAAGTGGAGGTATCCCATTTAGAAACTCACCAGATTATGCAAAAATAAGTTATTATTACAAAGAAAAGGCGAAAGATAGACATAAAGCATTGTTTGCGTTTAGTTTTGATGATGTGCCATGTAATTTTGTAAGTGATAAAACATCAGGTTTTGTGGAATATACTCATCCATTAAATGTATCTGGTAAGAGTCCAAAACAAATGAATATTACTATAGATGCAACTAATTCATTTGAGTCTTGGGCGGCTTCTGGTGATTATCTTGATGTCGATTACATCAAATTCGCTTATAGTTCTGAAATCAAAACTGTTGAGATAAATGGTGTAGTTGCTACCAAAACTGGTAACACCTTTAGTGCTACTATCGACCCTGAATATGTAGGTTTCCCTACATTGAAGATTACAGGTGAAGTAGTAGACCAAGCTTACGATGTGGTTTGGAATACAGAAAACAACCACGTAAGAACAGGCAAGATACGTTCGTTTGCAGAAGATGGTTCTTATACAGAATACAATCTGTCTGTAACACGTCCAGTTTCAGACAACAACCAATTGAAAGAACTAAAAATAGATGGTTATGACCTTGGATTTGACCCAGCAAAAAACAATTATACCATTTATTTACCAGTTTCTGTGCGTCAATTGCCAAATATTATAGTTGAAACTCAGTCACATTATGCTAAGGTAAACGTCAACTCAGTTAATATTCTAAATGCAGATGTAGTTTCACAAAACAACAAATCTACATACGTTATTACAGTTACCTCAGAAAAAGGTGGTAACAATATGTACACCATCGTGGTAGATAGAGAATATAGCAACGATGCTACATTGAAAAATATTGAGGTGGCAGGACACATTATCAACTTTACCCCAGATGTAGAAACTTATACAGTGTCTTTACCTGCTGGTACAACAGAATGGCCTGCTGTTACCTATGAGAAACAAACAGAAGAACAAGTGGTAACCTTGAATATGGGTGCTACTACCACCTTATTGGTAACTGCCAACAATGGTACCACTCAAAAAACTTACACAATCAACTTTGAGGTTGCTCCAACTGTTACTTCTGCTCAATTGCAAGATTTACGTGTGCTAAGCGACGATTTGTCATTAGATCAACCATTTGATAAAGATACTTACAACTATGTTTGCAAGGTAAGTGGCAATGAAGTGCCTACATTCTTCTATCAAAGTGAGTTTGAAGAAGATGCTTTAAATGTGGTGCAAAGTGACAATGAAATCATCATTACATTGGCTCAAAATACTCTACAACGTTCTTTATTAACCAATACCTATACAGTTAAAATAGAACGTGAAGTTTCTACCAATGCTTCTTTACAAACTATCTTGGTAAACGGCAATCCTGTAGACAATTTTGCAGCAGATGCGTATGCGTACGAAATCACAACTCAAGAAGGTGTAGTTTACGATGTTCAACCTGTACTTGCAGAAGAAGGTCAAACCATGACAGTTGAGTTTGATGAAGCAACACAAACATATAATATTGTGGTGAAGGCTGCAGATGCTACCACTTCTCAAACCTATACAGTGAAGTTGGTTGCCCCTATCAACAACAATGCAAACTTAGCAAACATTTTGATTGGTGGTAAGAAATTGCAAGGTTTTGATCCTGCCCAAACAGCATACACATACACAATACCTTGTGTTATACCTAAGTGGGAAGAACCTGTAATGCCACATATTCAAGCAGTTGGTGCGGCAGAAAACCAAACCATAAGCATTGAAAACAATGGTATCAATGGTAAAACTTACATCAATGTAACTGCACAAAGCGGTGCTACCAAAACATACGAAATAGCGTTTGAGGCGCAAAAATCTGATTATGTTTACTTGAAAAACATATTCAAAAACTGCCAACCACTAACAGAATTTTATCCAAGTTTGGATACCTATACTTTTGAAGTGCCTGTTACAGTGCAACGTCCTGTGATTTCGTACGAAGAAGGTGATGCATTCCAAGAAGTAGAGGAGGAGGTGGAAGAAGCAGATAAACACACTCTTATAGTGAAAGCTCAAAATGGCGATACCTTTACTTATACTATCAACTTCAACAGAACATATACACAAAATGCCTTGTTGAATGGTATCACATTGGATGGTGCTTTATTGCCAGGATTTGATTCAAACGACTTTGAATACGATGTGGAACTACCTGTTGGTACTACCGTATTGCCAATAATTGGTGTAATCAATGGTGCCGATGGTCAAACTACTGAAGTAGTAACAAATGGAGTAAATGGTGATGCTATCATCACAGTGGTGGCAGACGACAACACCACTACACAAACCTACACCATTCACTTTACAGTAGATAAATCTCAAGTAAACACCTTGCTTGATATTCAACTAGATGGTGTTAGCATCGAAGGTTTCGACCCTGCTGTTTATGAATATACCTACACAATGCCTGTTGGTACTCGTGTATGGCCTCTAGTTTCTTATACTGCTGGTGATGCTTACCAAACAGTAGATATGACCGAAAACGATGTGGATACTTGGAACAAAGTTGTTACTTTAGTTGCAAATCCAGAAGATGAAACAGTAGAAAGTAAAACTTATACAGTCAATCTTCTAGTAGAAAAATCTGCCGTAAATACATTGAAGGATATTCAACTAGACAACGTGTCAATGGAAGGTTACGATGCAGAAACTACTGAGTATGTAATAGAGTTACCTATTGGTACTAAAAAATATCCTGAAGTAACTTGGACCATGGGTGATGAATTCCAAGATGTAAATCCACAAGTGGAAGACAACAAGGTTACATTAACCGTTACTGCCGAAGATTCAAGTGTGCGTGTTTATACATTGGAATTTGTAATCCTACATTCAAGCAATGCATTATTGAATGGTATCTCTGTAGATTATCAGCCACTAGCAGACTTCAACCCAGAAGTGTTTGAATATAGTTACGTATTGCCATACGGTACAACTCAAATGCCAGAAGTAACATACGAAATGGGTGATGCATGGCAAAAGGTAACTCCAGAAGATGGTGGCATCAATGGTGATTACAAACTTATAGTGCTAGCAGAAGATGGAGTTGCAACTAACACATACGTGATTCATTTCAGTGTAGCAAAATCAAACAATGCGTTGTTGCAAGATATCTTGATTGCAGGAGAATCTATGCAAGGTTTTGATGCAGAGGTGTTCAATTACACTTACAACTTGCCATACGGTGAAACTGTTGTTCCAACAGTAGAAGCAGTGGAAGCAATTGACGTGCAAGTGGTAGAGGTTGTAAATGCAACTTCACTAAGCGAACAAACCATTATCACTGTAACTGCTGAAGATGGTGTAACAAAACAAACATACACAATATCTTGGGAAAATGAAAAATCAAGCAATGCCCAACTAAATATGATTTATTTAGATGGAGTTGCAATGGAAGGTTTCAACCCAGAAGAGAGTGACTATGTAGTTTCATTGCCATACGGTACTACCGAAATGCCTGAGGTTACTTGGGAAAAAGGTGATGCAGACCAAACAGCAACACTAGAATGGAATGACCAAACTGCCTTCATCTTTGTAGAAGCGCAAGATGGCACATTTGGCGAATATGTGATTACATTCACTATTGAAAAATCTAGCGAAAATCGTTTGAAAGATTTAGCAATAAACGGTGTTACTATTGAAGGTTTCGACCCAGAGGTGATAGAATACAAAATAGTTTACCCTGCAGGTACACCAGAAGAAAATGTGGCAACTATTGAACAAATCTCATATCAAGTATTCAATGAAAGTGAAAAAGTGTCATTTATTGAAAATGGTATGATATTGATGGTACAAGTAACAGCAGAAAACGGAAATGTACGTACATACGTGATTGCTCAATCTATTGCGCTATCAAATAATACCTTACTAGATGACATTTTGGTAAATGGTAAATCTATTGACGGATTCGACCCTCACACATTGGAATACACATACATGTTGCCATTCGGTACAGCTGTAGTTCCTTCTGATATTACATACGTAAGTACAGACCCAACTCAAACAGCAATAGTATCTATAAACCAATTGGGTGAACCTACCGAAATCTTCGTTACAGCAGAAGATGGTACCAAAGCGATTTACAAAATTCACTTTATGGTAGACGACTATGACCCATCTTCTATTCCTACAGAGGAAAATGTTTGTGTAACACGTATGCCAAATGGAGATTGGAGATTTACCACAAATTGCAACAATGTTACTTTATACTTGGTAACAATTAATGGTAAATTTATATTGTCAACAGAACTTCCACTAGTGGATGTAAATGTACCAAACATTTGCGATTTAGAAGCAGAAGGCTTTACATACAGAGGTGGTTCTGGTCAGGTAATATGTTATTATTTCTTACACAACAACAAAAATGCAATATCTAGTGGTAAGTTTAGAACTTACGAAAACTAGGATTATTTAGTTAAAACAAATAGGGGAGGCGACTATAAATTAGTTGCCTCTTCTTTTTTTATAATTATTTAACATCTAACACTTTTGGGGTGAAATCTTATTATATGGGGTGAAATTTCTATGTTTGGGGCGAACTTCGGTTGGTTTATATGCCCTTTAACATAAATACTACTAAAAATGTCGTGTATTTTTCGTAACTTTGCACCCGATTTTTTAAAACTAAACTTTAAACAATGGTAAAGAAACTAAAATTAATTTCATTATTGTGTCTTTTCACACTGCTTAGTTTGCCTATACAGGCCCAAACAGTCATGACTGGCACAGCAAATGCTTCTTATCAAGTACCAAACTCTAATTTTGAAGATTGGACTGGTGCGAAATATAAAGACAAGGAGATGCCTGCTACTTGGAATGCTTCAAATGTTACGCAAGCAGGTATGGAATTCCCAGTAATTGATAAGGTGTCTGGTAGAAGTGGTAATGCAGTAAAAATTCGTGAAACATGGGTAGGTGTTGATCGTATTGCAGAGGAGATTTCTCCATCGTGGATTACCTTAGGTAAACCTTGGACATATTTACCTAGTCTATTTGAAGTAAACAAAGCTACTGCAGGTACTTCTGGTGGTATTAATTTTACAGCACGTCCAGACTCTATGTCTGTGTGGGTAATACGTGAAGCTCCATATACCAATAGTATTAAAGGAGATTTTGTTGGCGACTCTGTAAACTTTAACCTTGTGTATTATTCTTGGAAGGGCACTTCTAAGGCTACATCATATAAGGGTAAAAATAATGGTTGTACATCTGTTTCAGAAACTTCTATGAATACAAATGAAGAGTCTGATATTCGTTGGCAAACAGATAGAAATGAATGTAATAGTAGAACTCAAGTAGCTACTCAAGTAGGTGAGGGTGCTTATCGTTCTTATACAAAGAAAATTGGTAATTGGACAAAAATTACAGTTCCTATTACATATTACAACAATGAAGTACCAGAAAAGATGAATATCATCCTTTCTGCGTCAAACTATCCTAATAAACGTAGTCAAACAGGTTTGGCAGTGGGTGCAAGCAATGATCAAACCAACTACTTATTGGTGGATGATTTTGCACTTATCTATAGTTCAAAGGTACACGAACTTCGTTTAAATGGTGTGGCATATCAGGAATTTAATCAAAATACTTATACATACACATATATAATCCCAAATGAAGATGCTACTGTAGCTGATATTCCGGATATTAAATTATTCAGAAGTGGTCGTGAATTGTCTAAAAGTGAATATGCCATAACTAAACCTACAAACTTAGGTGAAGCTACTACAATTAAGGTTTCAGCAGAAGACGGTTCTTCTACTACTACATATACTATTTACTTTAAAGCTGCACTTTCTACAAACTCTCGTTTGTCTAATATTTATGTAAATGGTGAAGCAGTACAAGGCTTTACAGGTGCTAAATTGGATTATAACGTAACTTTACCATATGGTACAACAGCTACCCCTGTAATTACTGTTGACAAAGGTAATGAAAAACAAACTGTAGAGGTAGTTTCATGTGAAAACTTCCCATGTACAGCTACTGTGAAAGTAACAGCAGAAAATCCTGAATACTCAAATACTTATAAACTTAATTTTAGTGAAGGTCAACTAACAGATAACACTCTACAAGATATTTTAGTAGATGGTAAATCTATCCCAGGATTTAAACCAACTACAAGTAGTTATCAAGTAGAACTTCCATTGGGCACAACTGCAGAACCTACCATTGAGGCAGTTTCTAAATATGCAGATGGCGAACAAAAAATAGTAATCACAAGAAACGGTCTAGAAGGTACTACTACTATAGTTGTGACCCCTCCTTCTGGTTCGGCTCGTACTTATAAAATTACCTATAAAATTACAGAATCTAGCTATTCATATCTACAAGATATTCTAGTAGGTGGAGTTTCTCTTGCAGATTTTGAAGCAAGTAAACTTAAATACAATTATTCTTTACCAATTGGCACAGATAAACTTCCTGAAATTTCTTGGGTAAAAGGTGATGAATATCAACGTGTAGAAATTACCAATGAAGGTGTGGATGGTACTTCTACTATCACAGTTACTGCACAAAATGGTAACAAATCTATTTATCGTATCACATTTAGTGTAGAAAAATCTACAGTATCTACTCTTAAAAATATATTTGTAGATGGTGTGGCTTTAGCAGGTTTCTCTGCAGATGTAATGAAATACGAATACAACGTTGCTGCTACTGCTACTTCTCGTCCAGTAGTTACTTGGGAGGCTGCAGATGCATATCAAAAAGTAACAAAGAGTCCTACCTCTGAAGCTGTTGCTCCTGTAGTGGGTGATACCAAACTTACAGTACGCGCACAAGATGGTAGCACATCTGTATATACAATTACATTTACACAAAAATTATCGTCAAACTCTAAACTTGCAGGTCTATCTGTAGCAGGTTATGCTATTGCTCCTGCATTCGACCCAGAGGTGCTTAAATATACTTGTGCTCTAAATCGTGGCACAACTATGGTTCCTGCTATTTCATACGTGAAAGGCGATGAAACTCAAGTGGTTCGTATTGATGAAAATGGTGTACATAGTACAGCAAAAATCACTGTTAAAGCTCAATCTGGTGCTACTTCAGTTTATGAAATAAGCTTCTCTGTGGCAGTATCTTCAGATGCTACACTTAAAGATATTAAAGTAGGTGGTGTTTCTCTAGAAGGCTTTGACCCTTCTAATGTAGAATATTCACTAAGTTTACCTGCTGGTACAACTTCACTTCCTACTATTGAGGCAGTGAAAAACGATGATGCTCAACGCGTTGTAATCAATCGTGGTGGCGTAAATGGTACAACTTCTATTCAAGTAATCGCAGAAAGCGGTGCAACAAAAACATATAAACTAAAATTCTCTGTAGAAAAATCTGCAAATGCTACTCTTAAAAATATCTATGTAGATGGTGTAGCTCTAGCAGATTTCAATCCAGAAGTTTTAGAATACACATATATCCTACCTAGCGATGCTGTTAACTGTCCAAAACTTACAGCAGAAGGATATGCAGGTCAAGTAATTAATATTATTTCTCCTTTAGTATTTGGAACTGCTCGCATCGAGGTAACTCCAGAAGATGGTGAGAAAAACGTTTACACAGTATTATTTACTACAGCAAAATCTTCAAATAACCAACTATCAGATATTCAACTAGATGGTGTTACTCTAGATGGTTTTGCTCCTGAAGTAAATGAATACAATGTAGTATTACCAATGGGTACAACCTCTCTACCTGCTATTACATATACAAAAGGTATTGAATCACAAAATGTACAAGTAATTGTAGAAGGTGTTAATAAAGCAACAAAACTTAATGTAGTGGCTGAAAATGGTGCTCTTAATACCTATACAATCAACTTTAGCGTAGAAAAATCTTCAGATTCTTCATTGAGCGCTATCTTGGTAGGTGGTGAACTAATAGATGGTTTTGCATCAGATGTATTCAATTACAATGTAGAACTTCCATTTGGCACTACAAATATTCCTGTTGTTACTTACACAAAATCTAACTCAGCAGCTCGAGTGTCTGCAAATATCCCTGCAGGACTTGGTGTAGCTACAATTGAAGTAGTTTCTGAAGATGGCACAAGCACATCTACTTATAAAGTAAACTTCTTTGTCGCAAAACAAAGCAATGCAAACCTAAACAACATTTTCGTTGATGGTGTTGCTATAGCAGATTTTGCTTCAGACAAATTTGAATATGTAATAGATTGGATGGCAGGTACTGCTCTTCCTACCTTTACATACGAAAAAGCAGATGCTACTGCTAGTGTAGTAGTGAAAAATAGCAATTGGGCAGGTTGCACATTTGTGGTAACTGCACAAAATGGCACTACTCAAACTTATATAGTAAAATTCAATCCTCTAAATAGCAATTATGCTCTACTAAGCGACATTATGTTCTATAATGCTGATGCAGATGAATATGTTTCATTCCCAGCATTTGAAGCAAACAAATTTGAATATAATATCTCTCTTCCATGGCGTACAACTGAGCTAAATGCAGTACAACCAGTGCCAGGAAGCAAAGGACAACGCATTACTATTAAAGAGGGTAGTGTAAATGGCACTACAATTATTGAAGTACTTGCTCAAGATGGTGAAACAACTGCAGAGTACAAATTAAATTTCTCTGTAGAAAAATCTTCTGAATCTTCATTGTCTACTATATTGGTAGATGGAAAAGAATTACAAGGATTTGACCCTGCTGTATTCAATTATGAAGTTTCACTTCCATACGGTACAAAAAATGCTCCAAAATTAGATTTTGAAAAAGCATATAATGCTGATGGAGAAGAAATTGTAGAACAAAACATCATAGTTACAGACCGTGGTTTAAACGGCACTACAGTAATGGTAGTAGCAGAAGATGGTGAAAACTCTTCTACTTACACTATTGCATACAAAGTAGCAGATTCTGGTTTAGAAAACAAACCTGAATACATTTATTTAGATGGTGAAGAGTTTACACTTCAAGAAGGCGTATATGACTATGAGATAAACCTTGAAGAAGGAGCTAAACTTCCTATAATAGAGGTAGTTAAATCATATAAAGAGCAAGAAGTTCGCATCTTGAAGAGCATAAAATCATACGTTATTACATTAATTTCAAACCAAACTGGTGTAGATGATGTAACATATACTATTGCATTTAAAACACCTAATGCAGAAGAAACTCCTGTTGCTCCTGTAGAAGTGAAAAATTATATCAGCAATATCACTGTTGCTGGCGCTACTATGAGCCCAAGTGTATTCAATCCAGAATATACTAAATATGTTGCAGTGATTTCTGCTAGCGATTTCTCTCTAGATAATGCTCTTAGTGTAACTCTTGCCGATGGTGTTGCTTCAGAAGACGTTAAAGTTACTAAAGTAACAAACCGTTACACTATTGAGACTCCAAGTAGAACTTACAATGTATATCTTCACTATGCTAGTGATGTTATTCCAAATGGTGAGTTTACTGATTGGAACGATAAAACAAATAATAATAATAGAGAAAAGCCTAAAGATTGGACTGTACCAGCAGATGTGGCTTCTTCTCATGGTAGTGATGGATGGTTTACCAAAAAATATACTTTTGGTGATGAAGTAGTTAAAGTAGAAGGTTCTAAAGTTTCATTGTCAACAATTGCTGCATGTGCTTCTACAGGTGGTTCTATAGCGGGTATGATGACATTAGGAGATATTAACATTAAATTAGGAAATGCTAATGAGACTACATCATCTATTTCGGGTGGAATCCCATTTAGAAATACTCCTGATACTTTAAAAATGAGATATAATTTTGTTGCTAAAAACTTAGTAACAAACATGCGTGTAGCATATCAGTTATCTACGGATGGCACCAATTTTAAAGAAAAAGCGCATACAGATGATATTATAGGTCAAGGTTATGTGGAGCATGATTTAAATCTATCTTCATTGGGAATAACAAGTCCTACTCACATGAATATCATCATTAACTCTGCGCAATCAGATAATTGTAAAGATTTAGTTGAAGATGGTGTCTTTGGTACTGGTTGTTATGGTGGAACAGGAGCAACATCAAACTTATTATTTGACTGGGTCCGTTTCTCTTACAGTAAAGCTATTACATCTATTAAAGTTAATGGTGTAGAGGCTGAATTACAAGATGATGGAACTACCTTTAAACGTCTGATGGACATTAACTACAAAGGTGGTCGTCCAAATATAGAAATTACTACTGCAGTAGAAGACCAAGCATACGAAATAGAATGGACTGAAGAAACACCAACTTCTTATAAAGCGAATATCACTTCATACGCAGAAGATGGTTCATCTACAGTTTATTATCTAGATTTCTCTCGTCCTATTGATACAGACAATACACTAGAAGAACTTGTAGTAAACAATGAAGATGTGCTTTCTGAAGCAACAGAAGTAATTGTTAAAGCATCTTCTACTTACAACCAACTTCCTGACGTAACAGCTAAAGCATATTCAAAATTAGCAAATGTAGTTGTTGAAGAAAATGCTGAAGGTAATGCAGTGCTTGTAAAAGTAAAAGCAGAAAGCGGTGATGAAAAAGTTTACACTATTATAGTAGAAAAAGAATACTCAAATGATGTTACTTTAAAAGATATTATTGTTGAAGGTTATGATATTGCATATAGTGCAGAAACATTAACATACAATGTTGCTCTAAATGATTCTGAAATTCCTGCAGTATCTTATACCAAACAACTTGATGGTCAAGTAGTAGAGTTTGCACACGGCGAAACTACAACCATTAAGGTAACAGCAGAAAATGGTGTTGACAATCAAACTTACAGCATTGTATTTGCTCCAGCAAAAGAAGCAACTTCTGCATTACTAAGCAATTTAGCAGTGCTAAATGGTGAAGCTATCCCATTCGATGCTAATACATTTGAATATGATTCTGAATTAAATGGCGACGTGTTTGCTCAAGTAGCATACGCAAAAGCATTTGCTTCTGACAACCTAACAAGTGTTCAAACAGACGACAAATCTACATTTGAACTAACAGACGGTGCAGATTTAGTAAATACCTATACTATCAATTACACACGTCCTCTATCAAACAATGCATTACTTGCAGATATTCTTGTGAATGGTGTTTCAGTAGGTGAATTCGATCCTAACCAAACAGATTATGATGTGCTTATTGCAAAAGGTGAGGTTATTGACCTAGAACCAGTTCCTGCAGAAGAACATCAAACTCTAGAAGTGGTATTCGACGAAACTACTCAAACATACATTATCACAGTAACTGCAGAAAATGCAGAAGATACCAAAGTATACAATGTCATTCTAGTACAACCAGTAGACAACAATGCAAACCTAAAAGCTATCTATATTGATGGTGTATTAATCGATGGTTTCTCTAGTGATGTTACAGAATACAACTACACAGTAGTTTCTGAAATGCCAAAATGGCATACTCCTGCAATGCCTTCTATTACATTAGAAGCAGACGCAGAGGGTCAAACCATAAGCATGACACAAAATGGTATCAATGGTATTACAGACATCGTGGTAATTGCTCCAGATGGAACAACAAGAAAAGAATATTCTATCAACTTTACTGAAGAAAAATCTTCATACGCATACCTAAACAGCATTGCTGCAAACTATGTAGAACTTGAAGGTTTCAATCCTGAACGTAATGAATATACAGTAAATGTTCCAGTTGGTGAAGAAAAACCAGAAATTACATTTGAAAAAGGTGATGCATTCCAAAAAGTAGATGATACAGTAGAAGGTAAACTTGTGGTAACAGCAGAAAATGGTGACACATTTACATATACCATCAACTTCGTTACTACTTACACTTCAAATGCGTCTCTAGCAGGTATCACACTAGATGGTGAACTAATTGAAGGTTTCGCTTCAGACAAATTTGATTATGAAGTAGAACTACCTGTTGGTACTACACTATTACCTGAAATCGCAGTTCAATGCGGTGCAGAAGGTCAAGAAGTACAAATTACAACCAACGGTGTAAATGGTGTGGCTGAAATTGTAGTAACAGCAGACGACGGTGTTACAAAATCTACCTACACAATTGCATTCTCTGTAAAACTTTCAGAAGTTGCCACTCTATTAAACATCTTAGTAGATGGTGAGTCTCTAGAAGGTTTCCAAGCAGATAAAACTGAATACACAGTTAATTTACCTGTAGGTACTCGCACATTCCCTGTTGTTTCTTGGGTAAATGGCGACGAATATCAAACAGCAACATCTGCTATAGAAGAAATAGATGAGTACAATAAAGTAGTGAAAATCACAACTCTTGCACAAGACGGTATTCACACTTTAACTTACACAGTAAACCTAGTAGTTGCGAAATCTAGCAACAATACTTTAAAAGATATTCAAATAGACAACGTTTCTCTAGAAGGTTTCGACCCTCTAACAAACGACTATGTAGTAGAACTACCTATTGGTACAGAAGGATACCCAGAAGTAACCTTTACACCTGGAGATGAATATCAAAAACCTACTGAACCTGTTGTAGATGGCAATACAGTAACTATCAATGTGGAAGCAGAAGATGGAAGCAAACGTACTTATACAGTAGAATTTGTTATCCTACACTCTAGCAATACAGACCTAGCTGCTATCTATGTAGATTACGAACTAATCGAAGGATTTAGTCCTGCTGTAACTGAATACAACTATGTATTGCCTTACGGTACTACAGAAATGCCAGTTGTAACATTTGATTTGGGTGACCAATGGCAAAAAGTTGACCCTACCGACAATGGTGTAAATGGCGATTATATTCTTACCGTAAATGCAGAAGATGGTGAGTCTAGCAAAGCATACATTATCCACTTCTCTGTGGCTAAATCAAACAATGCTCTTCTTGCTTCAATCTTAGTAAACGAAGAACTTATTCCAAACTTCGATGCTGAGGTGTTTGAATATACATACTACTTACCATACGGCGAAACAGCAGTGCCAGCAGTAAGTTATGTAAAAGCACTAGAAGAACAAACAGTAACACTTGTAGAAGCAACTTCAATCAATGAAGCTACAACTATCAAAGTAGTGGCAGAAGATGGTGAAACAACAAATGTTTACACAATCAATTGGGCAAACGAAGAATCTACAAATGCAAATCTAGTAAACATCTTTGTAGATGGTGCACCTCTAGAAGGATTTGACCCTGCCGACAACGAATACACTATTGTATTACCATACGGTACACAAGAACTTCCTGAGGTAACAGTAGAACCTGGCGACGCAGACCAAGAAGTTGCAATAGAAGTAGTAGAAAAACAAGTTATTATTTCTGTAACAGCTCAAGATGGCACTCCAAACGAATATGTAGTGAAATTTGAGATTGAAAAATCTACAGAAAATAGACTTAAAAATATCTTCGTTAAGGGTGTACAACTTGAAGGTTTCGACCCTGAAGTGTTGAATTACGAAATTGTTTATCCATTTGGAACTCCTGTGAGCGAAGTGGCAACAATAGAAGATTTAACATACGAACTATTCGACCCAATCGAACAAGTTGAATTGTTAAATAATGGTATGCTTCTAATGCTTCAAGTAACTGCAGAAAATGGCGATATCAGAATCTATGTGATTGAACAATCAATTGCACTATCTAGCAATACAAAACTAGATGATATCCTTGTAAACGGTAAATCTCTAGATGGATTCGACCCAGAAGTACTTGAATACACATATTATTTACCATACGGTGCAGTAACAGTGCCAGAAGATATTCAATATGTAACTACTGATTCAACACAAACTGTAGTGATGTCTATCAACTCAATCGGTGTTCCAACTGAAATCTATGTAACAGCAGAAGATGGTACAAGAGCGATTTACAAAATTCACTTTGTGGCAGACGATTTCAATCCAAATACCGACCCAACTGCAGAAAATGTTTGTATCACAAGTACACCAGACGGTAAATGGAAATTTACAACAAACTGTGCAAATGTATCACTACTTATTTCTACTCTAGATGGTAAAGTAATGTTACTAGCAGAACTAGAACTAGTAGATGTAAACATACCAGAAATCTGTAGTCCAGAAGCAAATGGTTTAATCTTCGACGCACCAGAAGGAGAAATCTTGGTTTACTACTTCTTAAATGCTAAGAGAAAATCAATTCACTCTGGTAAGTTTAGAACACCAATAAACCAATAATCAGTTGATTATAAAAAAAGAAAAAGCCGAAAATTTTGATTTTTCGGCTTTTTTTATTATATTTGCAGAGATAAACCCTTAAAAATCAAACTACAAATGAGAAAAATTTTACTTTTATTATCTCTTGCTTTTATCACTTTTACTACAGCTAGTGCTGTAGATATCCCAAAGGGTACTATATACTATGATAATAGCATTACAAACTTTGAATTTGTAAAATTTGTTTATGGTTACGATAATGCGGAACAAGGTTGTACTGTAGTGACCATGAAAAAAGGTGAAAACAATGTTTGGTCATATAATTTTTCACGTTCTGTGAAAGGTGTAGAACGTTATTTCTTTTCAGGAACAAAACTATCAGATGGCACATACAACCAAACTTTTACTGTGTTTAAAGATTATATCGTAAATGATAGAAAAGAAATTCGTACAGCTACTACTGATAAAAGTTTTCGCAACGAATATATTTTTGTGCCAGAGGATAATACAAATAAAAATTGGTATCAAGGAAACTGGATGTCAATAACAGACTTTAAGAATAAAGAAGATAATTCCAATCTACCTGTGGCTAATTGTAATCCAAACTCAGGAACACTGCCTGTGGTATATCTAAGAACCAATGATGGAAGTAACATTACATCGAAAGAAGAATATGTAGATGGTACCATTTTTATAGATGCAATGGGTATTGAAGGATATAGCAATGCAGGAACTGCTTCTGCTCCTTTGGTAACAGAACTTAAAGGACGTGGTAACTGGACATGGAATGGTTTTGACAAAAAACCTTATCGCATAAAGATGGATAAGAAAGCTTCGCTTTTAAATCTTACTACAGATAAAAGTTTCAACTTACTTGCACATGCCGATGACAACTATGGTTTCTTGCGCAATACAGCAGGTTTTGCGTTGAGTCGTTATTTTGGCTTAAAATATACTCCAACTCAAGAACCAGTGGAACTTTTCTTAAATGGTGATTATAAAGGTTTATATTTCTTAGTTGATCATATTAAAGTATCTTCAAATCGTGTAAAGATTGAAGAGCAAGATGATTTGGAAACAGACCCTGAGGCTATTACAGGTGGTTGGCTTCTAGAAATAGATAACTATAGCGAAGATCCACATATTACAATTAAAAAGGGTTGCGACGACCCATTGGGAGAAGATATGTGGTTTACATACAAATCTCCAGAAGAACTGTCTTCTCAACAAGAGTCATATATTACCAATTTCCTTACCAAGGCTACTTGTGCTATTTATAGCGAAGACAAAACAAGTAGAGAATGGGAGAAATACATAGATATGGACACACTAGTCAATTACTACCTAGTGTATGAAATAATGGGCAATAGAGAAGGCTTCCACGGAAGTTGTTATTTGCATAAAGATAGGGGTGCGGATTCTAAACTTATCTTTGGACCAGTTTGGGACTTTGGTAACTCGCTTTGGGATATGAGCAACACCTTTATATATGAAGAATACCCATACGGAATAAAATGGATAGATGAGATTGCAAAATTCCCTCGTTTCCAAACTGCAGTGCGTAAGCGTTGGTTGGAAAAACGTGGTACTTTGATGCCATATTTACGTAAGGAATGTGATGCATTTATAAACAAAATCACATACGCTTCACAATGTGATTGCGAAGAGTGGCCAGAGTATGGCAATAAAAATGTTCTTTCTAGAAAAGAAGCATTTTATGATTTAATAGAAAATCGTCTTGCTTGGCTTGATACTCACTTTGGAACAACAGGAATTGATGAAACAGAAGGAGTTGAGTTTAGTGTTTATCCAAATCCAACAACAGGAAAAATAATTGTAAACTCAGACAAAGAAATTTTATCAGCATCTGTATATAATTTGGCAGGACAAAAAATCTTAGACTTGCCTATAGGTCAAACAGAGTGGGATTTAAATCTAAATACAGGTACATATTTATTGAACATAGAAACAGAAAGTAGTACCATAGTAAAGAAGATTATGGTAAATAATTAAGGTAAAGTCCAAGTAAGTAAGGAATTAAATAAAAAAATCTACAATTTTTATAACTATTTATTTTTTACAAAGAAAAAAAATGCTATATTTGCAGTCCGTTTTGAGAATATAATAAACATTAAAATATAAATCGTCATGACAAAAGCAGAAATCGTAAATAAAATAGCTGACAATACTGGCGCAGATAAAGCAGTTGTTTTAGCCATTGTAGAAGAATTTATGACACAAGTTAAAGACTCTTTAGTTGCAAGAGAAAATGTGTATCTACGTGGTTTCGGAAGTTTTATCGTAAAAGAAAGAAAACAAAAAGTAGCTCGTAACATTTCTAAACAAGTTACTATTACTATTCCAGCACATAGTGTTCCTTCTTTCAAACCAGCTAAGACATTCTTAGACTCAGTAAAAGAAAAATAATAATTATATAACTCAAAATTTTATAGCTATGCCAAGCGGAAAGAAAAGAAAAAGACATAAAATGTCTACTCACAAACGTAAAAAAAGATTAAGAAAAGATCGTCACAAAAAGAAAAAATAAGATCTTTCACAATCATTACAACATAGAACAGACTTTCCGTCAAAGTGAAAGTTTGTTCTTTTTGTTTTAGTCAAAAGATTGTCATGGAAAACAAGTTAATATTAGATGTACAGGATTCTCAGATTTCTATAGCACTTGCCGAGGATGGTAGGTTAGTAGAATTTAGCAGGGAAAGTAGGGTGGCTACATTTTCTGTGGGCAATATTTATGTGGCTAAGGTAAAGAAAATAATGCCAGGCCTAAACTCTGCATTTATCGATGTAGGTTTTGAAAAGGAAGGTTTCTTGCATTATTTAGACTTAGGATTAAATTTCTCTACAATAAAAGATTTCTTCTCTAGAAACAAAAACTCGCATTCTTTAAATATGAAGGATGTAAGATTTCTAGAAGAACTTCCAAAAGATGATGTTGTGTCTTCATACCTTAAGGTAGGTGATACAATATTGGTTCAAGTGGTAAAAGAGCCTATCTCTACAAAAGGACCACGACTTACTACAGAAATTTCTATTGCTGGTAGAAACTTGGTCTTTATGCCTTTTACAAACAAGGTGTCTGTTTCTACAAAGATAAAAGCACACGGTGAAAGAAATAGACTTAGAAAGATAGTCGCAGGTGCTAAACTTCAAAACTGTGGTGCTATTATTAGAACTGTGGCAGAAGGAAAGTCTGATAAAGAACTACTTGCAGAACTAAAATCTCTAGAGCAAGTTTGGAACACAGTTTTAGACAAAATTCAAAGCAAAAAAGATGCTCCATATTTGGTTTATGAAGAGTTGAGTAGGGCAGAATCTATACTTCGCGACCGTTTAAACTCAAATTTTGACCAAATTGTGGTTAACGATAGGGCAATATATGAAGATTTGCATTCATATATTACTCAAATAGAACCAGAAAGGGCAGATATTGTTAAGTATTATGACGATACATTGCCTATTTTTGATGTTTACAACCTTACTAAGCAAATAAAATCGTCTTTTGGCAAGATAGTTCCATTTAAAAAAGGTGCATATCTTGTAATAGAACACACCGAAGCACTTCATGTGATAGATGTAAATAGTGGTGTGAGAAATAAAAATTCAAAAGACCAAGAAGATAATGCCTTTGAAGTGAATATGGCTGCAGTAGAAGAAGTTGCACGTCAGGTAAGACTTCGCGACTTGGGTGGCATTATTATTATAGACCTTATTGATATGCGCACAGCAGAACACAAGCAAGCTGTGTACGAACACATGTGCGAGGTGATGGAAAATGATGCTACCAAACACAATGTGCTTCCACTTTCTAAATTTGGACTTATGCAGATTACTCGTCAAAGAGTGCGTCCTGCTACTGTAATTGATACAAAAGAAAAATGTCCAACTTGTGGTGGTGTGGGTTCTATTAGATATTCTCTGCTTTTCATAGATTTGTTGAAGACAAAAATTGATTGGGTACGTCATCAATTGAAGTATCGCAAGTTTACTTTATTTGTGCATCCATTTGTGTATGCATATTTGAAGCAAGGTTTCCCAAGTCTTGCCTTCAAACTTCGTATGAAATACGGATTGTTGTTTAAAATTTTACCAAACCAATCATTTTCACTTCTTGAATACAAATTTGTAAACAGAAGAGGTGAAGAAATTGATGTAACAGATAGTAGAGAAATGGCGTAATATGCCATTTCTTTTTGTTTATGAATAGGAAAGAAAAATATGAAAATATCTTAGACTGGTTTTCAAAGAATATGCCAGTGGCGGAGTCTGAACTAGATTATACCAATCCATTTGAACTTCTAGTGGCTGTGGTTCTTTCTGCTCAGTGCACAGACAAAAGGGTAAATATGGTTACTCCAGCACTTTTTAAGGCATATCCTACAGCTGAAGCTATGTCGAAAGCAAGTTTAGATGATATTTTACACTATATTTCTTCAGTTTCTTATCCAAACAACAAGGCAAAACACTTGTTGGGGCTTTCTAAAGCGTTGGTGGAGAAATATTCTGGTGAGGTACCTCAGACTCAGGCAGAATTGGAATCTCTACCCGGAGTAGGCAGAAAAACTGCAAATGTGGTAATGGCAGTAGCTTTTGATAAGCCTGCAATGCCTGTTGATACTCACGTATTTAGAGTGTCGCATAGGTTAGGTTTAGTGTCTGCTTCAGATATAACTCCTCTTGCAGTAGAGAAAAAACTAGTGAAAAATATCCCTAATGAAATATTAGGACTTGCTCATCATTGGTTGCTTCTTCATGGTAGATATGTTTGTAAAGCATTGAAACCAGATTGTGAAAATTGTGGAATTAAGATATATTGCTCATTTAATAGCAAAAAAATAAGAAAATAAAAGAATATTTGCTTATAAATTAGTAAATTTGCAATTCGGATTAGAAATAACTAAAAATTTAAAGATATGATTAAAATTACTTTTCCTGATGGCTCTGTTCGTGAGTATGAAAACGGAGTAAATGGATTTCAGATAGCCGAGAGCATTAGTTCTAGACTAGCTCAAGATGTGATTGCGGTGCAAGTAAACGATGAGGTTACAGAAATTAACCGCCCTATAACAGAAGATGCTACCATTAAATTATTCAAATGGGACGATGCTGAGGGTAAACACGCATTTTGGCACACTTCTGCTCACCTTATGGCAGAAGCTCTACAAGAACTTTATCCTGGTATCCAATTTGGTATCGGACCAGCAATTGAAAATGGTTTCTACTACGACGTAGACCCAGGTACAGCAGTTATCAAAGAGGGTGACTTTGCTGCTATCGAGGCTAAAGTGATGGAAATTGTTGCTCGCAAAGAACAAGTTGTTCGCGAAGAAATTTCTAAAGCTGATGCTTTAGCTATGTTTGGTGCTAAAAATGAAACATACAAACTAGAACTTATCAACGACCTAGAAGACGGTAAAATTACTATCTATCGTCAAGGCAACTTCGTTGACCTATGTAAAGGTCCTCACATCACAAATGTGGGTATGATTAAAGCGTTTAAAATCACTGCAGTAGCAGGTGCTTACTGGCGTGGTGACCAAACTCGCAAACAATTGACTCGTCTTTATGGTATTTCTTTCCCTAAAAAGAAAATGCTTGACGAATACCTAGAATTGATGGAAGAGGCTAAAAAACGTGACCACCGTAAAATTGGTAAAGAACTAGAACTATTTACTTTCAGCGAACCTGTAGGTAAAGGTCTTCCATTGTGGTTGCCAAAAGGTACAGCGCTACGTCTTCGTCTAGAAGATTTCTTGAAGCAGATTCAAAAACGCTTTGGTTACCAACAAGTTATGACCCCACATATCGGTCAAAAAGAACTTTGGGTTACTTCTGGTCACTATGCAAAATATGGTCAAGACTCATTCCAACCAATTCACACTCCAGAAGAAGGTGAAGAATATTTATTAAAACCAATGAACTGTCCTCACCACTGTGAGATTTACAAGTTCAAACCACGTTCTTATAAAGATCTTCCACTTCGTTTTGCTGAATTTGGTACAGTATATCGTTACGAACAAAGTGGTGAGCTTCACGGTTTAACACGTGTACGTAGCTTTACACAAGACGATGCTCACATTTTCTGTCGTCCAGACCAATTGAAAGAAGAATTCTTGAAAGTAATGGATATTATTTTCATTATCTTCAATGCTCTTGATTTCAAAAACTTTGAAGCACAAATTTCTCTTCGCGACCCAGAAAACAAAACTAAATACATCGGTAGCGACGACGTTTGGGAAAAAGCAGAAAGCGCTATTATCGAAGCATGCCAAGCTAAAGGTTTAAATGCTCGTGTAGAACTTGGTGAAGCTGCATTCTACGGTCCTAAACTAGACTTCATGGTGAAAGACGCTATTGGTCGTCGTTGGCAACTTGGTACTATTCAAGTAGACTACAACTTACCAGAACGTTTCGACCTTGAATACGTAGGTGACGACAACCAAAAACACCGTCCTGTAATGATTCACCGTGCACCATTTGGTTCTATGGAACGTTTCGTAGCAGTGCTTATCGAACACACTGGTGGTAAATTCCCATTGTGGTTAACTCCAGACCAAGTAGTTGTGCTTCCAATTAGTGAAAAATACACAGACTATGCAAATGAAGTTGCTCGTGCTCTAGAACTTGCTGATGTACGTGTGACTATCGACGATAGAAACGAAAAAATTGGTCGTAAAATTCGTGACAACGAGTTGAAACGTATCCCATACATGCTTATCGTAGGCGAAAAAGAACAAGAAACTAAAACTCTTTCTGTTCGCCGTCAAGGCGCTGGTGACCTAGGTGCAATGTCTGTAGAAG
>JAXJWL010000103.1:0-1242 GCA_036308065.1 Paludibacteraceae bacterium | reverse complement strand
TTTCTGGAACTTCGGTCACTGAGCCTAAGACTTCGGTCACTGAGCTTGTCGACGTACTGATGACCGAAGGGAATAGAGTGCCCGATAATCATAAGAATGTGAATTTTGATGGGCCCTTCGACAAGCTCAGGGACCAACAAAATTCACAATGCAATAAAAAGACAGAAGTTATCGGCGTGTACGGAAGTCAAGTGAAAGAAAACAAGGCATTCATAGAAATTTGCAAAATTTTCAACGAATGTGGCATTCCTGCTCCAAAGGTGCTGGCAGTGAGCGAAGACTATCAGTATTACCTAACAAGCGACCTTGGCAACGAATCGCTTTTCTTCAACCATATAGCAAAAGGTTTCGACGAAGAATGCATGAGTCTGCTTCACAAAACAGTGGCAATGCTACCAAAAATACAGTTTGAGATAGGCAAAAAACTAGACTTTTCTATTTGCTTCCCAGTGCCAGAGTTCGACGAGAGAGGCATACGTTGGGATTTAAACTATTTCAAATACAACTTTCTAAAACTTAGCCCTATAGAGTTCGACGAAGCACTGCTAGAAGATTGTTTCGACCATTTGGTAAACATACTTCTTTGCGGTAGCGGAGATACTTTCCTTTTCAGAGATTTTCAGTCTCGCAACGTAATGATAAAAGATGGCGAGCCTTGTTTTATCGACTTCCAAGGAGGCAGAAAAGGGCCTATCTACTACGACTTGGTTTCATTTGTTTATCAAGCAAAAGCAGGCATACCAGCCGAAATAAGAGAAGATTTAATCCGCACCTATCTAGAAAATCTGAAAGCATACACCACTGTAGACGAAAAAGACTTTAGAGAAAAACTAATGCTTTTTGCACTATTTAGAAACTTGCAAGTGCTTGGTGCGTATGGATATAGAGGACTAATAGAAGGCAAAGCACACTTTATAAGCAGCATTCCGTTTGCTATAAAAAACCTAAAGAGTTTGCTTGAAGAGTGTAAGTTTACAGGCATCGACTACCTTGTTTCTCTGCTAAATGAGCTAATTGAATATCACACAGACAAGACTGCCGAAGAGATAGACTCTAGCAAACTTTGTGTAGATATTTATAGTTTCTCATACAAAAAAGGTATTCCAGCAGACTATTCTGGCAATGGAGGCGGTTTTGTGTTCGACTGCCGTGCTGTACACAACCCTGGCAGATACAAAGAATACAAACAACTTACAGGACTAGACAAAGGTGTAATAGACTTCCTTGAAGAAGACGGCGAAA
>JAXJWL010000102.1:0-1104 GCA_036308065.1 Paludibacteraceae bacterium | reverse complement strand
GCTGGCAGACTGCAAGGACATATCTACATAGTGGCAGGCACGGCAGATGCTAAAAATCTATACCTTTATAAATACAACTCAATCGACGACATTCAGGAAGAACGCTCTGTAGCTCTTCAAAACAACCTTTACGGCATTCCTCGCATAGCAGATTTTAATAATGATGGCAGACTGGAAGTGTTTGTTGGCACAGAGGTGTTTGATGCTAATTCTCTTACCTTTATTGGCTTTGGCGGTGGCGATGCAAATAGTGGACGTCATCTGCAACACGATGGTGCAAACTTCTCTTTAACAACGGTTTATAGCACGTCTAGCGACTACGACAAAGATAATTTGAGTGAAAAATATCTTCTCGCTGGCAATCAACTATTTACAGTAAATCCTAAGGCTGCGCCAAACGGTGTAACACTTTATAAAACCATTGGCAGAGTGCAAAAAGATGGAAGTGCATTAGCGGCTGATCTTGACGGTGACGGCACAAACGAGGTAGTAGTACGAGATCCACAAGGTAGACTTTCTCTTTTTGATGTAAAAAACAATGAGGTTTTGATTTTAAATTCTGCGCTTCCAATGTATTCTTATCCTGCTGTGGGCGATATAGACGGCGATGGTTGCGACGAAATTGTTGGTTTAAAGGATAAAACCTATCTTTCTGCGTATAAATTTCACAGTAAAAAAGGTGTGTTGTATGAATATTGGACTATTCCGCACAGCGATATTTCTGGTCAAACAGGCATTACCTTGTTTGATTTTAATGCAGATGGAATGCAAGAGATAGTTTACAGGGATGAAACCCTGCTTCGCATAATCAATGGTAGTGGCAAGAGCCATAAAACAGGAAATGATACCATTAAATATGGTCGTAGAGTAGCGTACAATTTGGCTTCGGTGGGGATAAAATCTCCAACCAAGAGTGAGCGTCCTGTGGTGGCGCAAGCATTAGGTGATGGGGCAACACAGATAGTAATTGGTGGAGTTCTTTATGGTGATTATAAACCTGGTACAGCACAGATTTGTATTTTTGGAGCAAATACAGTGCCTTGGGCAAAATCAGAAAAAACAGAAAATCAGTATTGAATCACAGCTAGGTAATTAGGAGGGAGG
>JAXJWL010000101.1:0-10799 GCA_036308065.1 Paludibacteraceae bacterium | reverse complement strand
GAGTTACGTATGGTATTAAGTTTTGTGGCACACCGATAGGAAGTTCACCAATCTCTGCACTTTCGTGAGCACCAATAGGGTTGAAATAGCGAAGCAGAATAGCAGAAATATTTTTGTCTGCGTTTACTGTGTCAGTGATTATTTCTTCACAGATTTGTTTGGTATTGCCGTATGGAGAGAGTGCTGTTTGAATAGGTGCATTTTCTGTAACAGGAAGTATTTCTGGTTGACCATAAACTGTACAAGAAGATGAGAACACAATGTTCTTAATCTCATGTTTTTTCATTAGTTCAAGTAGGTTTAGCAGAGATACAAGGTTGTTTCTATAGTATAAAAGAGGTTTTTCTACAGATTCGCCCACAGCTTTGCTCGCTGCAAAGTGAATGATAGAGTCGATGCCTTTGTTTTCTTCCATTAGTTTGTCTAGAGCATCTTTGTCTCTACAATCTATTTCGTAAAATTTAGGTCTTACACCGCAGATTTTTTCGATACCATCTAGTACTCCAATGTTTGAGTTTGAAAGGTTGTCTACAATGATTGGTTCGCAACCTGCGTTTATAAGTTCTACCACAGTGTGAGAACCAATAAAACCAGTACCTCCAGTTACTAAAATTTTCATATTATCGTTGTTTTTGTGTTTTTAAGTATAAAATTAATTTTTTACCTTATAATGCGTTCTCACTTTGCCTTTTGAAAGCGAAGAAAGCTTTGAAGAAATCATTTGTCTGCGGATAGGAGAGATTCTATCAACAAACACGTGACCCATTAGGTGGTCGTATTCGTGTTGAATAGCGCGAGCCTCAAAACCAGAATAAGTCTCGGTCTTTTCTACCCAATTTTCGTCGAAATAATGTATAGTAACAGAAAGTGAACGAGGCACTCTCTCAGAAACACCCGGAATACTTAAACAACCCTCTTCTTTTGTTTCCTTGTCTTCGCTAAAGAATGTGATTTCTGGGTTGATAAACACCTTTTTGAAATCTGCCCATGCAGGATTTTCGTCTTTAAGTAGGGTCAAATCTACAATAAACAATTTTATTGGCAGACCAATTTGTGGAGCAGCAAGACCCACACCTTCAGCTCTATCCAATGTTTTGTACATGTCTTCAATAAGGGTAGGAAGCTCTGGATAGTCTTGAGTAATTGGCTCTGCTTGTTTCTTTAATACTGCGTTTCCGTAAATAACTATTGGGTAAATCATATACTGTATTTTTTAAATTCTAGGTAATCTTGTAAAATAATTGTAGCGCTTATTTCATCTACCAATGCTTTGTTTTGTCTGTCTTTTTTCTTAAGTCCGCCATCAAGCATCGCTTTGTGAGCAAGCACAGAAGTAAAACGTTCGTCAGAATATTCAATTGGCATATTAGGAAGACGTTTTTTTAAGGTTGCCACAAAAGGCTTAATGTATTTCATAGACTCAGAAGGTTGGTTGTTCATTTGTTTTGGCAAACCAACAATGATTCTCTCCACATTTTCTTTGCCCACATAGTCGCAAATAAAGTCAACAATATTGGCAGAAGACACTGTGGTAAGTCCATTTGCAATAAGTTGAAGTGGGTCTGTTACTGCCACACCAACTCTTTTTCTTCCATAATCTATAGCTAAAATTCTTCCCATGATAATGCTACAAAATTGCTACAAAGTTAGTTAAAAACAGTGGAAAAATCAATAATAAACCTTTTATTCTTCTATATAATACAACTCCTTGACTATGTTGAGGAGTTGTTTGTTTATGTAGTCATTTGGATTGTTGTGGAGTACAAAGTCTGCTTTGTTGCATTTTTCCTTGTCGGAACATTGGTTTTTTATTCTTTCCTCAATGGCAGTGCGGTCTGCTCCGTCGCGACGCATACTTCTTTCTATGCGCACATCCTCGTCTGCATACACCACAATTACCTTGTCTACCATTTTGTCGAAGCCACTTTCGTATAAAATAGCACTCTCTATAAACACGATTTTCTCATCGGTGCTAGCCTTTTCTTCACACCAAGTAGCAAATGTTTCTGCCACTTTTGGGTGGATTATCTCCTCAAGTTGTTTTTTTGCACTAGGATTGTTGAATATAATTTCTGCAATGAATTTTCTGTTGAGACCCTCTTCTGTGTATGCCTCTTCGCCATAGAGTTCTGTAAGTTTGCTACGCACGTAGGCATTGGTATTTTGAATTTTCTTTGCCTCTGCATCTGAATAAAATACAGAGAAATTCATAAGTTCTAGCAATTTGCAAATATGAGTTTTGCCAGAACCAATACCGCCAGTAATGCCAACTTTTATCATTTAGGTTCAACAAATTCGATTAACCATTTCACCTTGTTTTCCTTAAGGAATGGTTGTTTTATGTATGTAGGAAAAGACTCTAGAGTCACGGCTTGTATGTTGGAATTGCTTCTTCTTAAAGACTCGTAGTCTATAGAAAGTATAAAGTCTGAAGGTCTAATGTCTTTATATTTGCTAAGTCCAACAAGGAAACTCACATTTAGTTTTTCAGGAATAGTTTTCACAACAATATTCTCTGGCAAATTTTTCACTCTGATAGAAAGTTCAATTTCACTCTCGGTGTAAAACTCAATAGGAGCAATCACATTTACCTTGCTTGGATTTGCTTTGCAGTGTTTAGGAATATTTAGTTGCAAAACTGCATTTAAAGTGTCTTTTAGTTTTTCAGAAGTGTATTCTTGGGTGTAAACAAAGTCTAAAGTGTCTAAAATCTCTTTGTAACCATACAAAATGATAGAATCTGGCGATGTGATAATATCGTCGCACAAGAAGTATTGTTTTTGTAAGTTGATGTTTACTAAGGATTTAACTTCTACTTTTTTAGAATCCAAAAGTTTCTTTTCAATCACTATTTCATCTGGATAATAGTCTAAAATAACAGAACTTTGGTCTATTTGTTTCTTTATATATTTTTCAAAATGTGTAGAAGTAGGAATAGACCATGAGTCGCTATTTGAGTAAACAGAATAGTCGTTGAAATTGATAACAACTGGGTCAAATTTTCTGTATTGATATATAATGGTTGAAGTACCTTTGTCTTTAAGTTTCACACTAAAAGAGTCTGGTAGTTCTGTAGTAAATTCTATTTCAGGTGGAACATTACTATATTCAATAGGAATGCTAACAGTAATTTCGTAGGTTTTATTTAAGGTTATGATAAACCAAAAAAGCGAAGAACAGATTAAGAAAAATAAGAAAATGAGAGCATCCCTTGTTGCAAGGAATGCTTTCATTCTTTTTAAAAAGCTAGTTATTTTATTTCTAGTTTCGTTTTGCATATAATTATGCTTTTGCTTCTGCTGCAGAATTTGAATCTACTGCATTGGCATAAACTGAGTTTTTGTCTATAGTAATGCGTACGTTGTCTGCAATTTCAAGAGTAATAGTAGTTTCTTTTACATCTTTCACTTTACCATAGATACCGCCTGCTGTGATAACTTTGTCGCCAGATTTAATGCTTTCGCGGAATTTTTTAATCTCTTTTTGACGTTTTTGTTGTGGACGAATCATAAAGAAATAGATTACCACAAACATTAAAACAATCATTAAAATTGATGACCAGCCGTTTTGTCCTGCTGGAGCAGCAGCTGCTTGTAATAAAATGTAATTCATATTGTTTAAAGTTTAGTTGTTAACATACATACCTACTTTAAGTAGAGATTTTTCTTCTTTATACTTGTTTACTACGCGGTCTAGGATACCATTGATAAACAAGCTACTCTTTTCAGAACTATAGTATTTACTTATTTCAATGAACTCGTTTAGAGTTACGTTTACTGGAATAGTAGGGCAGAAGTTGATTTCTGCGATAGCTGCTTGCATAATAGACATATCCATAGTAGCGATACGGTCTTTTTCCCAGTTTTGAGAGAAAGATTTTACTAGGTCTTTATACTCTTCGCCATATTCTAGGGCTTTAGAAAGTACTAGTAGAGCATAGTCTTTGTCTTCAGCATCTCTATATTGAGGAAGAAGTTCTTGATTTGAACCTTTTTCTTCTTCGCATTTTTTTATAGTTTTTTCTACGAAGCTAGCAACTATTTCAATGTCGTCGTTCCAATATAGGTCCATAGATTCTAGACGTTCTTCAAAAGGTTTGTATGTGAAAATCACTTTTTTGAAGATTTGTCTCCAAATCATTTTGTCGTCTGCGTATGTGTTTGTTCTTGCAGACATATACTCTTTATAATATTCAGACGCGCAAATTGCTTCAAACAAACCTTTAATAAGGTCGCCATATTCTTCCCAAGAAATACCGTTTGCTTGAGCATATTCTCTGTGCTCAGCGTTGTTTGCAATAGCAATAGCTATTTTATTTTGGATAAAACGTCTGTTTGGATTTAGATCTTCGTCGGTAGGGTATCTTTTGTTTAAACCAAATTCGATACGCTTTTGCGCAAAGTCCCTAAGGTCGATTATCAACTGTAGAAGCCAATGGTAGAGTTCGTAGGTTTTATCTAGGCTCTCCAATAACTCATTCTTGAACTCTTCAATGCTTTTACCTGTGTTAATTTGGTTTGAGTAAAGCAGTTGAATAATTTTAATACGGATTAAGATTCTATTTATCATCGTTATGATATTTATTAAGTGAGGTGCAAAGTTAAGTTTTTATTTATTAAGAAAAAAGATGTTTTGTCAAAAAAAACGAAAAAGTTTGTATTTATTTTGTAAATTAAAAAAAATAATGCATTTTTGTAACGAAATTGTAAAAATATATAAGATGTTAAACTTTTTTGGAAAACTGCAAAGAGATATACAAAAAGTAACTTCTCCTGCACCCGCATCTACACCTGCTCCACGTGAGGAAAGAGAAAGAGAAGACAAGGAGATAGTTTTTTCAAAAGCTATTAAAGCTGGGAAACGTATGTATTATCTTGATGTGAAGAAAGACCGTAGAAGTGATTTATTCCTTTCTATCACTGAGAGTAAACGCAAATCTGTAACAGAAGAAGGACAATTTATATTTGAAAAGCACAAAATTTTCTTATATAAAGAAGATTTTGACAAATTTGAAGCTGCTTTTAAAGAAGCTTTAGATTTTATGCGTGCTCAAATTAATCAAGCACCTTCTCAAGAGGGAACAAATGATGAAGTAAGTGAGTAAGAAATTTCTGTTATTGAAAAAATAAAAGAGGTGGCCAAAAGGTCACCTCTATTTGTTTTGTAGTTCTTAATGAACTTAAGCTGGATTGATTGCTCCTGTTGGGCAAGCTTCTGCGCAAGTGCCACAATCTGTGCAAATGTCTGGGTTGATAGAATAGATATCGCCTTCGCTGATAGCTTCTACTGGACATTCGCCGATGCAAGTACCGCATGCAATGCAATCATCTGAAATAACGTGTGCCATAATATAAATGTTTATTAATTAATAAATTTAATGCAAAGGTAATAAATAATTCCTAATTCCTAATTCCTAATTCCTAATTTTTTTGTATTTTTACACCGCTAAAAAAGAAAATCAAGTAAAAACTATAATAAAATGACTAAAGCAGATGTATTACTCGGCCTACAATGGGGTGACGAGGGTAAAGGAAAAGTAATCGACGTGTTAACACCTAATTATGACGTTATTACACGTTTTCAAGGTGGTCCAAACGCTGGACATACATTAGAATTTAATGGAGAAAAATACGTTTTACGCTCTATTCCTTCTGGAATTTTCCAAGGAGACAAAATCAATGTAATCTCTAATGGTGTGGTTTTAGACCCTGCATTATTTAAAGCAGAAGCAGAAGCACTTGCAAAATCTGGTCACGATTTGACAAAGAAATTATACATTTCTAAAAAAGCACACCTTATTATGCCTACTCACCGTATTTTAGATGCTGCAAACGAAGCTGCAAAAGGTGATGCAAAAGTAGGTACTACAGGTAAAGGTATTGGCCCTACATACACAGACAAAGTAGGTCGTTATGGCTTAAGAGTAGGTGATATTCTATTAGATTTTGACAAAAAATATGCTGTGGCAAAAGCTCGTCACGAGTCTATTTTAAAATCAATGAATTTTGCTTACGATATTGAAGAAGCAGAAAAACTTTGGCTTGAAGGTATCGAATATCTTAAAAACTTCACCTTAATAGATAGTGAACACTATTTAAATGATGTACTTGCGCAAGACAAAACTATTCTTTGTGAAGGTGCTCAAGGTACAATGTTAGACGTGGACTTTGGTTCATATCCATTTGTGACATCATCAAACACAATTTGTGCCGGAGCTTGTACTGGCATGGGAATTGCTCCTAATAAAATAGGCGACGTTTATGGTATCTTTAAAGCATACTGTACACGTGTAGGTGCGGGTCCATTCCCAAGTGAATTGTTTGATGAAGTAGGTGAAACACTTTGCCAAAAAGGTCACGAATTTGGTTCAGTAACCGGACGTAAACGTCGTTGTGGTTGGATAGACCTTGTTGCTCTTAAATATTCTGTAATGATAAACGGTGTGACCAAGTTGATTATGATGAAAAGCGACGTGCTAGACGACTTTGACACAATCAAAGCTTGCGTTGGCTATAGAATCAATGGTGAAGAAATTGATTACTTCCCATACGAAATCAACGATAGCATCGAACCTATCTACAAAGAACTTCCAGGTTGGAAGACAGATATGACAAAGATGAAATCAGAAGACGAATTCCCTGCAGAATTCAATGCATATCTAGACTTCCTAGAAGACGAACTAGAAGTTCCTATCAAGATAGTTTCTGTTGGTCCAGATAGGGAACAAACTATTGTTAGATACATTTAACAGTTAGGAGTTAGTAATTAGGAGTTAGGAGTTGTTTTTGTTGAAAAAAATATCTTCTAATTTATCTAAATAATAAGTCAATCCCTCATTTAGAAGGATTGACTTTAATGTATAGGTATAACTCCTCACTCCTAACTTCACACTCCTAACTAAAATTTTATAAAATTTTTATTATGTATTGGATTTTATTTATCGGTATTGCGATTTTAAGTTTTATTGTGCAACAAAGCTTGCAAAGTAAATTTAAAAAGTATTCCCAAGTTCCTATGACAAACGGAATGACAGGGAAAGAAGTGGCAGAAAAAATGCTACGCGACCATGGTATTACAAATGTAAAGGTGGTTTCTACCTCAGGTATGCTTACAGACCACTACAATCCAACAAACCAAACAGTAAACTTAAGTGAAGATGTTTACTCGTCAAACTCTGTGGCTGCGGCTGCTGTTGCTGCTCACGAATGTGGTCACGCAGTGCAACACGCTTATGCTTACAAATGGCTTAGTATGCGTTCTGCTCTTGTACCAGTAGTAAGTTTTGCTTCGCAATGGGTGCAATGGGTGTTGCTGTTAGGTATTATTCTGATAGAAACTACACCTATATTATTAGAAATAGGAGTAGGTCTTTTTGCACTTACCACATTGTTTAGTTTTATCACACTTCCAGTAGAAATTAATGCAAGTACTCGTGCAGTTGAGTGGCTTACAGGCAAAGGTTACGTGCAAGGTGAAAAACGCTCTATGGCAGTAGATGCCCTAAAATCTGCAGCCTACACCTACGTAGTAGCAGCGCTAAGCTCACTAGCAACGCTGATATATTACGTAATGATACTTGCAGGAAGAAGAGATTAAAATACAATTTTAGGAAAGAAGAAACTCCTAACTCCTAACTCCAAACTCCTAACTGATAATTAAATTATTTGAGATTTTCTTGTGAAAATCCAAATAATTTGATTATCTTTGCACCAATTTGAGCATACCGAAAATGGGGCTCTTTAATAGTAAATAATTAAAGATATGAAACACAACGTAACACATTCAAAATCAATGTTTTCTACTAAGTGGAATATCTTTTTTATTTTATATATGCGTTAGTTATTTTTTTAACCGACGCATTTTTTTTGTGTTGAAATAAACAAAAACATTATATAACAGTATGGAAAATTGTAAAAAAGTAATTTTATTAGGTTCAGGAGCGCTTAAGATTGGTCAAGCAGGTGAATTTGACTACTCTGGTTCACAAGCGTTAAAAGCTATGCGCGAAGAAGGCATAGAAACAGTGTTGATTAACCCTAATATTGCTACCATTCAAACATCTGAAGGTGTAGCAGATAGAGTTTATTTCCTTCCTGTAACCCCATATTTCGTAACCGAAATTATCAAGAAAGAACGTCCAGACGGTATTCTTCTTGCTTTCGGTGGTCAAACTGCACTAAACTGCGGTACAGAACTTTACCTAAATGGTACACTTGAACAATACGGCGTTAGAGTTTTAGGTACATCTGTAGAAGCAATCATGATTACAGAAGACCGTGACCTATTTGTGAAAAAACTAGACGAAATTGAAGCTAAAACTCCAGTTTCACAAGCAGTAGAATCACTTGAAGATGCTCTAGAAGTAGCACACAGAATTGGTTTCCCAGTTATGGTGCGTTCAGCATACGCTCTAGGTGGCTTAGGCTCAGGTGTTTGCTCAAACGAAAAAGAATTTATCGAGCTTTGCGAAAGCGCATTGGCATATTCAAAACAAATTCTAGTAGAAGAAAGCTTAAAAGGTTGGAAAGAAATAGAATTTGAGGTGATTCGCGACAAAAACGACCACTGTTTCACTGTAGTGCCTATGGAAAATGTGGACCCACTAGGTATTCACACTGGTGAAAGTATCGTGGTAGCTCCAATTATTTCACTTCGCCAAGACCAAATTGAACTTCTTCAAAATATCGCTACTAAAGTGGTTCGCCACATTGGTATCGTGGGTGAATGTAACATCCAATACGCATTCAATGCAGAAACAAACGACTATCGTATCATCGAAATCAATGCTCGTTTGAGCCGTTCTTCTGCTCTGGCATCTAAAGCTTCTGGTTATCCACTAGCATTCGTTGCTGCAAAACTTGCATTAGGTTACTCACTAGACCAAATCGGTGAAATGGGTACCAAAAACTCTGCATACGTAGCACCTTCTGTAGACTATATCATTGCAAAAATCCCTCGTTGGGACTTAGGTAAATTCGTTGGCGTGAGCCGTGAAATTGGTTCTGCAATGAAATCTGTAGGTGAAATCATGTCTATTGGTAAATCTTTCGAAGAAATTATCCAAAAAGGTCTTCGTATGATTGGTCAAGGTATGCACGGTTTCGTTGGCAACAATATGAAATTTGATGATATTGAACACGCACTTTCTCACCCAACAGATATGCGTATTTTTGCTATTGCATACGCATTTGAGCAAGGCTATTCAGTAGAACAAATCGAAAAACTTACCAAAATCGACCCTTGGTTCCTAACAGCCCTTGAAAATATCTACAAATATACATTGGTGCTTTCTTCATTCAACAAAATTGAAGACCTAACTGTAGATGTAATGGCAGAAGCTAAGAGACTTGGTTTCTCAGACTTCCAAATTGCACGTTACGTAGAAAAACCAGAAGGTAAAATGCACGACGCTGCTCTTAGAGTACGTGCTCACAGAAAAGCATTAGAAGTGGTGCCTACAGTATGTAGAATCAACACTATTGCTTCTGAAAATCCAGACAAAACAAACTATCTATACTTTACATACGGCGAAGGAGTGAAATTTACTCCTGCTAAAACTGCTGCAGAAAGCATCGTAGTACTTGGTTCAGGTGCATACCGCATCGGTTCTTCTGTAGAGTTCGACTGGTGTAGTGTAAATGCTGTGCAAACTGCTCGCAAACTTGGTTATGAGTCTGTTATGATCAACTACAACCCAGAAACAGTATCTACCGACTACGATATGTGCGACCGTCTATACTTCGACGAACTTTCATTTGAACGTGTATCAGACGTATTAGATATTGAAAATCCAAAAGGTGTAATCGTATCTATGGGTGGTCAAATTCCAAACAATTTGGCTATGAAGTTAGATGCTCAAAACGTGCCAATCTTGGGTACAAAAGCTTGCAATATCGACCGCGCAGAAGACCGTCACAAATTCTCTGCTATGCTAGATAGCCTAGGCATCGACCAACCACGTTGGAGAGAGCTTACAAGTTTTGAAGATATCGACGATTTCATTGCAGAAGTAGGTTTCCCAGTACTTATCAGACCTTCTTACGTGCTTTCTGGTGCGGCTATGAACGTTTGCTACGACAAAGAACAAGTACACGCATTCCTTTCTCTTGCTGCTCAAGTGTCTAAAGAACACCCAGTTGTAGTATCTCAATTCCTTCAAAATGCAAAAGAAATTGAGTTTGACGCAGTTGCAAAAGACGGTGAAGTGGTAGAATATGCAATTTCAGAACACGTTGAGTTTGCTGGTGTTCACTCTGGTGACGCTACTCTAGTATTCCCAGCTCAAAATATCTATTTTGAAACAATGCGCCGTGTGAAGAAGATTTCAAAACAAATTGCAAAAGCTCTTCAAATCACAGGTCCATTCAATATTCAATACCTAGCTAAAAACAACGATATTAAAGTAATCGAATGTAACCTACGTGCTTCACGTTCGTTCCCATTTGTTTCTAAAGTGCTTAACCGCAACTTTATCGAAACTGCAACACGTATTATGCTAGGTGCAGAATACTCTAAACCAGACAAATCTGTATTCGATATCGAACACATCGGTGTGAAAGCTTCTCAATTCTCATTTGCACGTCTTCACAAAGCAGACCCTATCTTAGGTGTAGATATGGCTTCTACCGGTGAAGTAGGTTGTATCGGTGACGACTTCAACGAAGCTCTTCTAAGCTCACTTATCGCTGTAGGTACTACTATTCCAGAAAAGAATATCATGGTATCTTCTGGTGATGCAAAATCTAAAGTGGACTTACTAGAACCATGTCGTGAACTATCTAAAAATGGTTACAATATCT
>JAXJWL010000100.1:0-5118 GCA_036308065.1 Paludibacteraceae bacterium | reverse complement strand
TTGTGAAAGTCCCAAAAGTTTTGAAAGATTCTTTGGATAACGATGCACGTATGAATCGATATAAGAGCGAACTACCTGATTGTAAGAAAGTTCCATTTCTGCAGGTATCTCAGACATTCTTTGTACATACTCCTCTTTAGTAAGTGGTTCTTTTACAGGATTGTTGAAACAAGAGTCTGTAAAAGTGACTTCACTATACCAATTTACAAACTTTTCTTCTATAACAGATTCAAATGCAGCTCTTTCTAGTGAGTCTACTGTAAGAGTATCAACGAATGACACATCAGTTCCACCGGGCCCTTCGACAAGCTCAGGGACCGGCTCAGAGACAGGCTCAGTGACCGACTCAGTGACCGCATTTTCAGAGACGGGCCCGTTATTCCCATTATTCCCGTCGGGCCCTTCGACAAGCTCAGGGACCGATTGAGCACACAAAACAGCGTTAGAGAAACCTAACACTGCTAGCAACATATAAATTTTCTTCATTAAAATTTCAATTTACAACTTAAACCTACAGAAGACTCTTGCTCATGCGTAGCACTCGGAGCTATCACAGTAGGCACAACTTCAAGAGACAAATCTGAACTAATATCATAGTCAAACATCTGTGCATCAACGTATGCGTCTATAATTGTCAACAAGTAAAACACAGCTGAAGCTATAATACACAAGTCTCTATTTCGTCTATAATTATCTAATTTTGTTTTTATTACACGAGTATAATAGTCTTTATTTGAATTGTCTAGCACTACACCTTCTGGTAGCAGATATTCATAATAATTTGAAGAAGGGTCTTTGTCCATTAAGTCTACATACCCCTTCCTATAATCCACATACATTCTATCATTCCAAGTGATACCATAAGCCAAACCTAGCGCACCACCATATATAATAGGTACTTTCCAATATTGTCTATTATAAATTTGTCCCAAACCTGGCACCACAGCAGCAAGCCACACAGACTTTTGAGCATCTGGTTGAAATGTAGATTTTGAGACATATTCCTCTGTTTCAACCACTTTTACAGTGTCTGGAGCAGAAACAAGGTAAATAGAGTCATTTTGCACAGTAGCAGCCAGCACATTACTCACTGCAACAGATGCTATAAGAAATAATATGACTAATCTACTTTTCAATTTTTTATTGAATCTATCACCATTAAAATGTTTTCAAGTTCTTCGTCAGAAGAGAAAACAAGAGAAATTTTACCTTTACCCTTTTCGTTTCTATCCACTTTTACTTTTGCACCGAAGATATTAGAAAGGCGGTCGGCTATTTGAGTATAAGCTTGTTGAAGTTCTGGGTCGGCAGATTTCTTTTCTTTTGAAGGCACACCACCCTCTTCATTTAGTTGTCTTACAAGTTCTTCTACTTTTCTCACAGAGTAACCATTTGCCACTACTTCTTCGTAAAGTTTAATCATCTTGGTTGGGTCTTGCACATTGATTAATGCACGAGCATGACCCATATCTATTTCTTTTTTGGTAAGACCAAGTTGAATTTCTGCAGGAAGTTTTAAAAGACGAAGATAATTTGCCACAGTAGCACGTTTTTTACCCACTCTGTCGCTAAGTTTTTCTTGGGTAAATTTATATTCGTCTAGCAAACGTTGGTATGTAAGAGCAATTTCAATGGCATTAAGGTCTTCACGTTGGATATTTTCCACCAACGCCATTTCCATCATTGTTTCGTCAGAAACACGTTTGATATATGCAGGAATTTTTGTTAAACCAGCAATTTTAGAAGCTCTAAAACGGCGTTCACCTGCAATAATCATATATTTGTCTGGACCTATTTCACGTATTGTAATTGGTTGAACCACACCAAGTTCTGCAATAGATGCAGCAAGTTCTTGAAGTGCTTCTTCGTTGAAGTTTGTACGAGGTTGGTCTGGATTTGCCTCTATTTTAGAGATTTCTACTTCATCTATAGAAGAAGACCCACTAGTTTGTACTGTAGGTTGCACATCTATTAAGGCTCCTAGACCTCTACCCAATGCAGATTTCTTTTCCATTAATTGTTTTTGTTTATAACTTCTTGAGCTAATGATAAATAATTTTTTGCACCTGTAGATTCTGCATCATAAAGAAGCACAGGTACACCATGACTTGGAGATTCGCTAAGCTTGATATTTCTTTGAATCACAGTTTTAAACACCATATCTTGGAAGTGATTTTTCACCTCGTCGTAAACTTGGCGGGCAAGTCTCAAACGAGAGTCGTACATAGTAAGAAGGAAACCTTCAATTTCCAAAGCAGGATTTAGTCTTCCTTTAATAATTTTTATGGTAACCAAAAGTTTTGAAATACCTTCAAGTGCATAATACTCAGCTTGTACAGGAATAATCACAGAGTCTGCAGCAGTAAGGCAGTTTACAGTAATAAGTCCAAGAGAAGGCGAACAGTCTATTAAAATATAGTCGTATTTATCTTTTTGAGAAGACAAAATTCTTTTTAAATATTCTTCTCTACCTTCAAGTTTAAGCATTTCAATCTCAGCACCTACAAGGTCGATATGAGAAGGAATAATATCAAGATTTTCTATTTCTGTTTTCTTAATAGCTTGTTCTACAGGCAAATTATTAATCAAACATTCATAAATACTCTCTTTTATGCTAGTAATATCAATGTTTAAACCAGAAGAAGCATTGGCTTGAGGATCTGCATCTACTAACAATACTTTTTTATCCATTACTGCAAGCGACGCAGCAAGGTTTACAGCGGTAGTTGTTTTTCCTACACCACCCTTTTGATTGGCTAATGCTATAATTTTTCCCATACTACAAAATATTTTTGCAAAAGTAATAAAAAAAAGGAATGTTTAAGGAGTAAAAGTACTATAAAAAATTAATTTTCTAAAAGAAAAATGCTATTTTTGCAGTCGCTTTCAATTAAATCATTAAGAGTGAGGGCCCTTCGACAAGCTCAGGGACCGACAAAACGACTAAACAAATATATCATGATAGAAAAAATTAACAACCTGCTTGAAGAAATCAAAAATCTAACAGCAAGTAGCAAAGAAGAGGTAGAACGCCTAAGAATACAGTATTTAAGTAAAAAAGGTATATTAAACGATTTGTTTAATGACTTTAAAAACGTACCTAACGAAGAAAAACGTGCTGTAGGTCAATTACTTAACGAACTTAAAAATACTGCACAAGAGAAAATCAATTCTCTAAAAGATAGTTTTGAAAGCGCAGATCAAGGCGAACAAATCGACCTTTCTCGTAGTGCTTCAGACTTCAATTTAGGTACTCGTCACCCACTTTCACTTGTGAAAAACGAGATTATCGATATTTTCTCACGCATTGGTTTCACTGTGGCAGAAGGTCCAGAAATTGAAGACGATTGGCACGTGTTTGGTGCGTTAAACTTCCCACCAGAACACCCTGCACGCGACATGCAAGATACTTTCTTCATTGAGAAAAATCCAGACATTCTACTTAGAACTCACACTTCTAGCGTGCAATCTCGCGTAATGACTAGCCAAGAGCCTCCTATCCGTGTACTTTGCCCAGGTAGAGTATATAGAAACGAAGCAATTTCTTATCGTGCTCACTGTTTCTTCCACCAAGTAGAAGGTTTATACATCGACAAAAACGTATCATTTGCAGACCTAAAACAAGCACTTTTATATTTTGCTAAAGAAATGTTTGGCGAAGAAACACAAATTCGTCTTCGTCCATCATACTTCCCATTCACCGAGCCAAGTGCAGAAATGGATATTTCATGTAACTTATGTGGCGGTAAAGGTTGTCCTTTCTGTAAACACACTGGTTGGGTAGAGATTTTAGGTTGTGGTATGGTTGACCCTAATGTTTTAGAAGAATGTGGTATTGATTCTAAAGTTTATACTGGTTATGCATTCGGTATGGGTGTGGAACGTATTGCCAACCTTAAATACCAATGTAAAGACTTACGTATGTTCTCAGAAAACGACCTACGTTTCCTAAAACAATTTGAATCAGCCCTTTAATCATGAAAGAATTTAAAAAGGTAATTATAAATGCTATCGGCGAAGACCTAGAAGACGCTAGCTTTATTCCGCTAATGTCGGAAGGCGACGCAGAAAACCATTCTAAATCTATAAAAAACGACACGGAAATAGACATTCTTCCACTTAGGAATACTGTGCTATTTCCTGGCGTTATTATGCCTATTGCCGTGGGCAGAAAATCTTCGTTGAAACTTATTAGAGAAAACCACAAAAAAGGTAATCTAATAGGTTGCGTGGCGCAAAGAGACAAAAATGTAGATGCTCCAAAATTTGAAGACCTACACGAAGTAGGTACCACTGCAAATATCTTGAAGATACTTGAAATGCCAGATGGCAACACCACTGTAATTGTTCAAGGCAAACAAACATTTCAACTTACTAGCATTATCGAAGACAAAAAAGGTTACCTAACAGGCATAATCAGTCCTAGAAAAAGTAATCTAAAATACGAAAAGAATCCTAGCAAAAAATTTAAAGCACTTATTGAGGCTATTAAAGACCTTGCTATGAGAATTATTCGTATGTCTGGCAATGTGCAACAAGACGTGCTATTTGCACTTAAAAATATAGAAGGCAATGGTTATATTGTAAACTTTATTGCCGCAAATGTAGGTCTTGAAAAAGACGACCGTCAAACAATTCTAGAGATTGAAGACCTAGAAGAACGTGCGTCTGAACTACTTAAAAAGCTAAGCACTATGAGCCAAATGCTTGAGATAAAGTCTTCTATCCAATCTCAGGCAATGGAAAACATAGACAAGCAACAACGTGAATACTTCCTACAACAACAAATTAAAACTATTCAAAAAGAGTTGGGCGGAAGTATTTCTGAACAAGACCTAAAACAAATAAAAGAAAAAGCAGTTAAAAAGAAATGGTCTGCCGAAGTGAAAGAAGCAGTTGAAAAACAAATTCAAAAACTTGAAGCACTTTCACCTCATTCTCCAGACTATTCTGTGCAAAACAATTATGTTCAAACCTTGGTAGATTTGCCTTGGAATGAATATACAAAGGACAATTTCAACCTAAAACGTGCAGAAAAAGTACTAAACAGAGACCATTTTGGCTTAGACGACGTAAAAGAAAGAATTATTGAGCACCTTGCAGTGCTAAAACTTAAAG
>JAXJWL010000099.1:0-2574 GCA_036308065.1 Paludibacteraceae bacterium | reverse complement strand
TTCAAAGTGGTGAAAGTGGCAGAAAAGGTATATGTGGGCAAGAATATTATCCATGTGGGTGTGTTTAAGAAAAACGATAAACGTACAGTTTACAATATGGTTTATCGCGATGGTAAGGATGGCATAAACTATATTAAACGTTTCTCTGTAACAGGTCTTGTCCGCGACAAGGAATACGACCTAACCATGGGCACCGCAGGTACAAAAGTGCTTTATTTCTCTGCAAACCCTAACGGCGAGGCTGAGGTGATAAAGATAAACTTGCGTCCACGTCCAAGGGTGAAAATCTTGGTTATGGAAAAAGATTTCACCGATATAGACATTAAAGGACGTTCTTCTCGTGGCAATATCCTTACTAAAAACGATATTCAAAAGATTACCTGCAAACACAAAGGTGGTTCTACTCTTGGAGGCAGAAAAGTGTGGTTCGACCACGATGTGTTGCGCTTAAATTACGATGGCAGAGGCGAGTTTTTAGGTGAATTTAATAGTGGAGACGAAATCTTAGTTGTGTTAAACAACGGTACTTGGTACACAACCAACTTTGATGCAGGAAATCACTATTCAAACAATATCTTGAAAATAGAGAAATTTGATGAGGGCAAGGTTTGGACTGCCGCTCTTTACGATGCCGACCAAAAATTTGCATATTTGAAGCGTTTCAACTTTGAATCTACAGCCAAACCACTTTCATATCTAGGTGAAAACCCAAAATCTGTGTTGTTCTTGCTTACCGACACGGTTTATCCTTATATCGAGGCAAAATTGACAGGACCAGATGCTGATAAAGAGTTCCCACGCATAGATGCTGAAAGCTTTATTGGAGTGAAAGGTTATAAGGCGAAAGGTAAACGTATCACTACATTTAAGGTGGGTGAAGTGGTAGAACTTGAACCTCTGCGCCAGCCAGAAGAAGTGGTTGAGGAAACTGCAGAAGAAGTGGAGGAAGAAGGCGCACTAAAAACTGATGAAGAAGGACAAATAAGTTTATTTTAAAGTGATGATAGAAATAAAATTAAATAGTTTAGACGAGATAAATAGCGTAGCACGCACTTTCTTGAAAGAAATAGGCGATAACAAACTCCTTGCCTTTTACGGGCACATGGGCGCTGGGAAAACCACATTTATCAAGGCTCTTTGCGAAGAACTTGGAGTGGAAGATGTGGTAAATAGCCCTACATTTGCCATTGTAAATGAATATACCGATAGAGAAGGTGAGAGTGTGTTTCACTTCGATTTCTACAGAATAAAATCTCTAGACGAGGCATTTGGTATAGGGTTCGACAACTACATGGATAGTGGTTGCTTCTGCTTTATGGAATGGCCAGAAAAGGTGGAAGAAATACTTCCAGAGGAAACTCTTAGAGTAGAAATTTCTGAGGTGGAAGATGGCACAAGGCTTATAAAAATATGCTAGAGAAAAAGAAAATACTTAGGAAGATTATTAAGGTAAGAGTGTCTGCTATTTCTGCCGATGAAAAGGCGAAAAGAGAGAAACTTCTGCTTGATAATCTTTTTTCTATGCCCGAATTTCTCGCAGCAAATACTGTGATGCTATTTGCCAATTTGCCCGATGAAATCGGCACTTTTTCGCTCATAGACAAATGCATTGCCATGGGCAAAAAGGTCTTCCTCCCTGTAATCAATGGCGATGATATGACCGCCTGTGAGTTCACTGGAGAGTACAAAATAGGGAAATATGGGATAAAAGAACCAGTAGTTAATGAGAGTAGGGACAATGCGTGCATTGTCCGTGATTCGGTCACTGAGCCTGTCGACGTACTGATGACCGGAGGGAATAACGGGCCCGAACACTTTGATTTCGTACTCGTTCCTGGCGTTGCTTTCTCCCCCAACGGTTATCGATTAGGCAGAGGCAAAGGCTACTACGATAAATTCCTTTCAAAATATAGCAACCTCTTCACCGTAGGTGTTTGCTTCCGCGAACAATTCTACCTCGACATCCCCACCGAACCCCACGACATCCCAATGCACAGGGTATTGGTAATATAAACAACAAATGGCGACTCACTTATTAAAGAGGGTCGCCATCAATATTTTTATTCCTCCACGAAAAAATTTAACGAGAAATCTTCTCCATCTAGCACTCCGTAGGTGAAGTTTGTGACCCAGTCGCCGAGATAGACCACACGAGAAGATTTTGTTATCATTAGGTCTAGTACTACGTGGCGGTGACCAAAGATAAAGAAGTCTATTGGTTTGGTTTTTACGTATTCTTTTGCAAAACAAACAAGAAACTCGTTGGCCTCGCCCAGATATTTAGCTTCTTCTTGCTTGTGTTTGTATTTTCTATTGTGGGCAGACCATCCAAGTCCGAAGTAATAGTTTATTGAAGGGTGGATAAGGTTGTATACTCGTCTTACCCATTTTGAATGGAAGAAAAAGTGCATAATCTTCACAGTAAGTGGTCTGTAACCAGTTCTATGACCATGTGCAAGATAAAAAGTTTTACCATTTATCTGCATTTCCTCTGCATCATAGTGCATTATCATGCCAAACTCTTTCTCAAAATAATCTCCTGTCCAGATGTCGTGATTACCTATGAAATAGTGC
>JAXJWL010000098.1:0-4307 GCA_036308065.1 Paludibacteraceae bacterium | reverse complement strand
TGTAGGTACTACTATTCCAGAAAAGAATATCATGGTATCTTCTGGTGATGCAAAATCTAAAGTGGACTTACTAGAACCATGTCGTGAACTATCTAAAAATGGTTACAATATCTATGCTACCGTAGGAACACAAAAATTCCTAGCAGAAAATGGTATCAACGCCACAGTAGTAGGCTGGCCAGACGATGAGGATAGTGAACTAAAAATTACCGATATGATGGCTGGTAAAAAATTTGACCTTGTTATCAATATCCCTAAAAATCAAACTCGTCGCGAGCTAACCAATGGTTATAAAATACGTCGTGCAGCAATCGACCACAATATTCCATTGTTAACCAATGCTCGTTTGGCTTCTGCTTTCATTCACGCATTCTGCACAGTGAAGGAAACAGAAATTCCAATCAAAGCATGGGATGAATATAAAGCCTAAGCGATTTTAACCTAATGCGGTCACTGAGCAAGTCACGTGGCCGCATTTTTTTTGCTTTGTAGACCGTATTTTACTATCTGATATGTTAAAAAATGCTTTTTTGGCTGCAATCGTTTTAATTTTTTTGGTAAAAGGTGCATACGTTTTAAAAAAAATGACTTATCTTTGCGAAAGGTAAACTTAAAATGTAGAAATATGAAAAAATTGTTTGTTGCATTTATGGGATTAGTTCTCTCAGCATTGACAATGAATGCTGCAGAAGGCGAATTGGTAGTTACTCCAGATACTCCTAATCCTAATGGTGCTTTGGTGTTGACCTTTACACCTAATGTGAATCAAAAATGGATGGAAACCGAAGACGTATTTATCTATACTTGTCTAGAATTGGATAAAAACGGTGAGTGGGCTAAAGAAAAAGCACAATGGTCTAAATGTAATACAAGAACATTTATGTGGACCAAAAAATCAAATGGAACACTTACTTATACCATTTCTAATATTAAATCATATTTTGGTTTAACAGATGAAGAAGTTCCTCATGTGTCTGGTATCTTTGTTATTTTGAAAAACGACAACTACCAAACAGATGACAAATATGTTGCTATCTATGCAGATTCTAAAAAGAAAGAAAAATTCACTGGTGTAGTTGAATTTAATGTTCAAGTGCCAGCAGGAACAAAAGAAGTTTGGGTAGCAGGTACTTTTGGCAAAGAAGGTGATCCACTATATTGGAAACACTCTGACGCTAAATTGAAACTTAAAAAAATAGATGATACTCACTTTGCTGGTACTTTAAAGAATGTTCCTGCAGACCTTCACTATCTATATGTATGGGGTCCTCGCACAGACCAATCTGAATATCGTTTCAATCACCGTCCATTAGGTGGTCGTAGTGTAGTAAACGACAAAGTAGAATATTGGGGTGATATGACTCTAAATGTTACTGTTCCTCGTAGCACAGCAGAAGTTTACGTTTCTGGTAACTTCAACAACTGGGAATATTCTAGAATGGTAGATGCAGGTAACAACAACTGGACATTCCACGTAGCTCCAACTTCATTTGAAGGTGAGAAAGTTGAATATCTATATTACTATAAAGATAGTGCTGAAGCAGTAGAAACAGGAAACAAACGTGTAGTTAAGTTTGAAGGTTTTGCTACTCAGTATGATGAAATAAAAGCTTGGTAATTGCCGGCTTATTTTAAGAGGTGATTTTCTCGTAGTCCTAGTCTTCGAAATCCTCGAGTACCTATGTACACTCCGGTTTCTCTGACTTCGGACTACTAAAACTCCCTCACTTAAAATAACCCTTATGAAAAAAGAATAAAAACTTAAATCAATACAATTCACTTATTTGTTTAACTAAAAACTTTATTTATTATGAAAAAAATTTTACTATTTATCGCAGCTGCTATGTTTGCAATGTCTGCTAGCGCACAAGGAGTATTCCTTCGTGGTAATGGAGACTGGGGTACACCTTCAGAAATGGAATTTACAAAAGTATCAGAAGGCGTTTATGAACTAGTTAAAGAGGTTACACTTACATCAGCATTCAAAATTGCTGATGCATCTTGGGGTGATATCAACTATGGTTCAAATGAATCAGCTAAAATTGGTACTATCGCTGTAACAAAAGGTGGTGGAGACATTAAAGTTACTAGCACAATTAACGCTACAAAAATTACCTTAGACATCGATGCAGGTACTTTAACAATCGTTGGTGCTGATGGTGGTGCTATTGAAATCTCATCTTGGACACTTTGCGGTGTAGGTGAATTAGTTGGTGATGCATGGGATCCAACTTCTACAGCAAATGTAATGACAGAATCTAATGGTGTTTATACCATAACTAAAGAAGGTGTTTCTTTAAGCGCTTCTTTCGTAACAGATGCTGGTACTGCTACTGAAACTCCTGGTTATGGTTATAAAGTTGCTGCTAATGCTCAATGGGGTATTAGCGAATTCCCAGGTCAAGGAAACCAATTCTTAACAGTTGACGCTGATGGTATCTATGATGTAACATTTACTTGGAACCCAGCTTCTCAAGAATTAACAGCTGTTGCTACTCCTGCTACTACTACAGACCTAGAAGACGTTGACGCAGAAGACGCAGTTGTTGCTGCTTATGACATCACAGGTAAACCAGTTGCTGCTGACGCTGCAGGTATTGTTATCCTACAATACGCTTCAGGTAAAGCTGTTAAAGTATTCAACAACTAATCAGTAATTTACTGAAATATAAAAGTCGCAAACCTTTTGGTCTGCGACTTTTTTTTGTTCTTAATAACGTAATAATATCTCATTTTAACCATATTTCTTTGTGTAAATTAATTAAAAACATTATATTTGCCGTTAGAATTTAACGGAATGAGGTTATGTTATTGAGATTAATTGCTGAAAATATTACATCATTTAAGGATGCAGTAGAGTTTAATACTTTCCCTGCGAGTAAAACTAAAAGTCATAGTGCACATAAAGTAGAATGTGGTCATGTAACATGTTTAAGATTAAGTGCAATATATGGAGCAAATGGGACTGGAAAAAGTAATTTATTGAAAGTTTTATCTTTGCTATCTAGTCTTGTTCTGAAGGAAAGTTTGAATAATGTAAAAATACTTGAAGGTTTAGCATTTAAGTTTAATGAGTCTACAGTTAATTTACCTTCTGCAATTGCAATTGAGTTTTATAAAGATGGGAATATTTATTACTATCAAATAGAGTTTAATAAAGAAAAGATATTTAGAGAAGAATTACTTTTGAGTAAATCTAAAAAGGATGAATTAATTTTTAAACGTGAGAATCAAATTATACAGATAAACGAAGAATATTACTTGAAGGGATATAATAAACAGTTTGCTGAAGCAATTCAGAGACTTATTCGTGAAGATATGTTGGCGTTCCCTTTTCTAGGTAAATTATATGCTAATGAGTTTCCTATTATTGGAAATGCTTATAGTTGGTTTACAGATAAATTACAAATAGTATCTCCAGAATCAAGTACTGGTACAATACCACATTTTATGGATGTTGACAAAGAATTTGAGACTTTTGTTAATTCCACAATTAAGGAGATGAATACTGGAATATCGGAGTTGAGAGTTAAGACTGAATTGCTTGACGAAGAAAAGTTAAGTATGTCTTCTTTATTAAATATGGTTGTGAATATGGCAAAACAATATCCTGGTGTGCCTCAACCATTTTTTGACCAATATAAAGGCGAAGCAGCTGTTGTTATATACGAAGATGGTAAACTAATTTTAAAGAAGTTAGTTGCTCTTCATGTTGATGTAAATAACAATGTTATTGAAATGCCTATGGCAAAGGAATCTGACGGAACGAGAAGAATTATTGAATATATGCCTTTGTTGTATTCTATCTATAGAGATGATGCTGTGTATGTTGTAGATGAAATGGAAAGGAGTATTCATCCTATCTTGATAAAGGAAATTATAAGAAAATTATCGCAAAGTGAAAAATTAAGGGGACAACTAATATTTACAACTCATGAGTCTGCACTTTTAGATCAGGAAGTATTTAGACCAGATGAAATATGGTTTGCTCAAAAAGATAATGAGCAGGCAACTAAATTATATCCATTGAGTGATTTTAATATTCATAATACTGCTAATATAGAAAATGGCTACCTTAATGGAAGATATGGTGGTGTCCCTTTCTTGTCAAATCTAAAAGACTTTTTAGTACAGAGATATATTGTTTAGCAGAGGAAATTTTAAAGTTTGTAAAAGATGATATAAACCGTTTAATTAATAAGTTAAAATAACGGATAGTATAAGAATTATTAAGTGAAAAAGGTACTGCTTATAACATATTATTTTCCGCCGAGTGGTGGTGCTGGGGTGCAGAGATGGCTCAAGAC
>JAXJWL010000097.1:0-14090 GCA_036308065.1 Paludibacteraceae bacterium | reverse complement strand
GAGTTAGGAGTTAGGAGTTACCCTAGTCTTTACTCTGTTGTTATTATATTATTTAAATTTTTTACAAAATCTTCGTATTGGAGACAGTTTTCTACTATAATGTCGCCAATGCGGGTGCGTCTAAGGGCGGTAAGGTGACCTCCGCTATTAAGCGCTTCGCCAATGTCGCGAGCTAGTGCTCTAATGTATGTACCCTTGCTACAAACCACTCTTACCACTATTTCTGGCATATTATAATCCAGAAGCTCAATTTCATCTATCACTAGAGTTTTTGCTTTTAATTCTACCTCGTCACCTTTTCTAGCATATTCGTAGGCACGTTTGCCATTTATTTTTATAGCAGAATAGGTAGGAGGTATTTGCTGAATCTCGCCAATAAACTTCTCTAAAGTTTCTTTTACAAGCTCCTCAGTGATGTGTTCGGTAGGATATTCGGCATCTATCTCTGTTTCTAAGTCAAACGAAGGGGTTGTAGCACCAAGTTTGATAGTTGCTACATACTCTTTGGTTTGATATTGAAAACTTTCAATAAGTTTGGTTTTTTTGCCTGTGCAAAGAATCATTACCCCTGTTGCCAAAGGGTCTAATGTGCCAGCGTGTCCTACTTTAAGTTTTTTTACACCTATATGTCGGCTCAAAACCCCTCTCACTCTGTTTACTAGGTTAAACGAAGTCCAACCCAGTGGCTTGTCGAAATATAAAACTGTATCCACGTTCTTAACTTAATATTAGGGCCAATCCACCTGCGATGAGACAGTAAATAGCAAAGTAAATAAGTTTACCTTTTCTTACGATATTAATCATAAATTTGCATGCGAAACAGCCTGAAATAAATGCTGCAAGGAAACCTAAAGCAAGGTTGATTGTGCTACTATCCATTGTGATACCTGTTTGAAGGATTTCGATTGTGTCTAGTAATGCTTCGCCTAAAATTGGCACAAGTACCATAAGGAACGAAAACTGCGCCATATTTTCTTTTTTATTGCCTAAAAGTAGGCCTGTAGCAATGGTAGTTCCAGAACGAGAAAGACCTGGAAGCACTGCGCAAGCTTGGCTTAAACCAATAATAAAAGCGTCTAGGTATGAAATGTTTTCTTTAACTCTAGGTTTTGCGTAATATGAAAACGCAAGTAAAAGTGATGTTACTATTAGGCAACAACCTACAATTGTAAGTCCGCTACCAAATAATGCTTCTACTTCATCTTTAAAGAATACACCCACTATAAAAATAGGAATACAAGAAATAGCGATTTTAGCGATATAGTCTTTTTCAGGATTCCAAGTTTTGGTGAAAAGACCTTTGAAAAGGAATGAAATTTCACTCCAAAGTATCACTATTGTACTAAATACTGTAGCAACGTGTACGGCAATAGTAAATGAAAGATTTTCTTCACTTGCTGTGCCAAATAGTGCTTGACCTATTTCTAGGTGACCACTACTACTAACAGGTAAAAACTCTGTTAGCCCTTGGATAAGGCCTAAAATAATAGCTTCGTACCAATTCATTTTTTATTCTTTTTGTATAAAATTGCAAAAATAACTGATAAATATCCAAAGAAAACAACCATAGGTCCTATGATAAGTCTTCTTGTAGAGAATATGTCTGGTTCAAAATTGCCATCGGTAGAGACTGGACCTACCATCATTAGGGCATAACCTATTAAAATAACAACAACGCTTATGCTTATAGCAATAAGGTTTTTCTTACCTAAACGTAGGTTTAGTTTATTTTCTTCTTTCATAAATTAAATGTAATACATATCATCTACTTGAAGACGTAGGTAACGTCCCACAGAAAGGAATGTGGAAATAGTAGTGATTAAAATACCTGATATTAACATAACTAGGAAAGATATAAGAAGTGAATTTATACTTTCCATAGAAAATAAGTCGCTAAGTTCTGATTGGATAAGGAATATCATACCAGAAAGAAGTGCCATCGCTATAAATGAGGAAATAAGTCCTGTAACTGCTCCTTGTGCAAGGAATGGGCGACGAATAAATCCTCCTGTGGCACCAACTAGTTTCATAGTGTGAATAATGAAACGTTTGGCATACACGGTAAGTCGTACTGTGTTGCTGATAAGTGCGTATGAAACTATAAGTAGTAAAATAGAAAGTCCCATAAGTATGGCAGAGATTCTACTTACGTTTTGGTTTATAATTTCTATTAGGTCTTTTTGGTAGATAACTTCTTTAACAAGAGGGTATTTGTGAAGTTCTGCTTCAATCATGGCTATGCTGTCGTTGTTGGCATAGTCTGAGTTTAGTCTCAACTCTATAGAACCTAAAAGTGGATTGTAGCCAAGAAACTCGGTAGGGTCTTGACCTAGTTCTTCTGCTAGTTCTTTGGCTGCACGTTCTTTGTCGATATACTCTGTAGATTTTGCATAAACAGATGCGTCTATGTTCTTTTGAAGTTTTTGTACATCTACAAGTTTGGCTTCGTCTTTTAGTACGATAGACATAGTAAGGTTTTCGCGTACGTACACAGACAACTCGCTAGTTAATAGTAAAATAAGTGTGGTAAGACCAATAAGGAAAAGTACCAATGAGATACTTATGATACTGGTTAGTCGTGAGTTGAATATATGTGCAACCGAAAGTTGAGATTTATTGTTCATTATTTTCTAGTTTTTTTATATTCCCCGCCTCGCCAGACTATGTCTTCTGAGACGGGGTTACAATTCAGTGTCACCCTGACGGGTGTTTTTATTTATCTTAATGTGTAGGGACATAGCGTGCTATGTCCGTTTTTTTATTAACCTCTTTTATTTTTACAAACTGCAAAGATAATATATGAAAGAGCCGTTGTCAAGAGGATAGAGCAAATAATTGATAAAATTTTTCCAATATCGTAAGATTTTGGCTCGAAACGGAACTCAATCTCATAGTCGCCTGCTTTCAACTCCATAGCTCTAAGCAGGTAATTTGCTCTAAAATATGGTACGTTTTCACCATTTATGTAGGCATTCCAGCCGTCTGGGTAATAAATTTCTGAGAATACTGCCAATTGGTCTTCTGTGGAAGTAAACTTATAGGTCATAGAGTTTGGCTCGTACTTAATAAGTTCTATTTTGCCGTTTGCTGAATTGTATTTTCTGTCTACAGGTGCATTTTCTGTAGATTTATCCACAATTACAGTGTTTGTAAGTGAATCTAGACCTAATGAAAGCATATCTTCATCGGCGGAGTTTACCAAGTTTATGTTGTCTACTAGCCATGCACTTCCAAGTTTGTATGAGTTTGAAATAGGCATTGCTTGTGGTGCATAAATCACATATTTTGTGTTTAGCATGTTTAGCACAGGTGTGTTTTTGAAGATTTCTTCTGCCTCACTTAGTGTGCTTATAGTTCTTAAAGAAGCTGTGAATTCTCTAATTTCTTTTGATAGGTGTACTTCTATAAGTTCTTGATAACGACGTAGTTTTACTGCGCTATAGCCTCCCACATTTTTATGGAAATATGAAGGGGCAGAACTGTTAAATACATCAATAGTAAGATTTAATACGCGGAAATCTTCTGTTTTATCTGCTAAAATGTATTTGTCTGCATCTGAAGGGCTAAATGGTCTGTTTTTAACTTCTTTTTTCACAAAACTTCTTTCGTTTAGGTAACGAGATGCCACTGGAATCATATCTGCAGCGCAAAGTACACAAAGTGCAATTGACGCTACTAGTGCCTTGATTTTACCTTTGATATAGAAGAATAGAAGTGCAAATGCAAGTGCAATGAATATTAGTGAGCGTAGGGCATCAGACTGAAGCATCGCCATACGGTCTTGTGGTAGTGTTTCTGTAAGGAAACTATATGAACTACCGTATGAATTGTCTGATGCGGCACTGAAATCTCCTGCTAGTGAAGGAATTATGGCGAAAAGTAGGCATAAACCGCCTGTGATGCCTGCGCCAATATAAAGTGATTTTAGTTTTTTCTTTGAATCTATGTTTTCAGAAGTTAGTTCTTTTATGGCAAGGAATGCTAGTATTACCATACATAAACAACTGATAGTAAGTGTCATAGAGACAGTACGAAATTTGTCGTAAAGAGGTACATAGTTTACGAAAAACTCTGTAAATGGCATGAAGTTGTGTCCCCAAGATAGCAAAATGCCAAGTATTGTGGCAGCAATTAGCCAATAACGTTGTCTGTTAGGCACGATTATGCAACCTAAAATGAATAGGAAACAAACTATTGCGCCAGCGTATACAGGTCCAGAGGTAAATGGTTGTGTGCCCCAGTATGTTGGCATAGGCTGAATATACATAAGTTCAGCAAGGTTTTTAGGAGTTCCGGTGCGTGCAAGTCTTTCTTTGTCGGTGTTTGAAAGGTCTTTGCCAGTATCTCTAAATCCTGTGATTTGTCCCAATTTTTGAGCAGTATGTGTGTCTGTATCTAAGTAGGTGTGTGAAGAACCTCCTTTAAAGTCTGGAATAAGAAGTGTAAGTGTTTCATCTAAACCATAACTCCATGCTGTGATGTAATTTATGTCAAGTCCGTGCTTGTCGCCAGAGTCTAGAAGAGTAAGTCCGTTGCTATCGCCACGCATGGTGTGTTTGCTGTATTCTGCAGTGGTTATAAGTCGTGTAGCATTCAAGCCTACGGCTAACATAGCACCAAGGCAAAGAAACGCTGTGCTAAGCAAGAATTTTTTTATTGTTTTTTCTTTTATAGCGAAAACGATTTCTGAAATTCCCAAGATTATAGCTATGAATAGGGTGTAATATATAATTTGAATATGGTTTGCGTATAATCCTAGTCCTAAAAATAGTGCGAGTAGAGTAGCTCCCAAATAAGGAGTTTTTTTCTTGAATCCCAAGTAAATAGAAGCAATAATAGGTGCCATATAGGCAATGGCAACAGCCTTGGTGTTGTGTCCTGCTACTATAATAATAAGGTTGTATGAGCCGAAAGCAAATGCAATACTGCCTGCAATTGCCCAATATGGAGAAAGTCCAAATGCAATGAGAAGTATGTAAAAACCTACTAGATAAAGGAATACCCTATAGGTTGGTCCAGGAAGAACACGTAGTGCATCGTCTGCCAATGAAATCACACTGCTATCATCTTTCATACAGATTTGGTATGTTGGCATACCAGAAAACATAGAGCCAGTCCAAAGTGTTTGTTCATCATGTGTAGCATTATAGGTGTTGGCTTCATGAGCCATACCCATATAACTTTGTGTGTCGCCACCAAATATATCTTTCCCTGAGAAAACAGGAGACAAATATGCGAAAGTGATAAATAGAAACGAAACTATCGCTATAATGTGTGGGATTGATTTTTTCATGTTATTTGTCTAAAAATGAGCCCAAAATTACGATAAATTTTTGACAAAATAAAACCCCGAAGGTTTTTTATGAAACTTTCGGGGTATATCGTGTAATACGATTTTTATTATTCTGCTGGTTTTTCTTCTGCCTTAGCTTCTGGTTTTTGAGGACGTGGAGGACGTGGGGTAAGAACTTTGTGAGAAAGTTTGAACTTACCTGTCTTTTTGTCTATTTCTAGAAGTTTCACGTCGATGTGGTCACCTTCTTTAAGACCAGCTTTTTCCATATCTTCGATACGAGCCCAGCTGATTTCAGAAATGTGAAGTAAACCTTCTTTTCCTGGCATAAATTCTACGAATGCACCGTAAGGCATAATAGATTTAACCACAGAATCGTAAGTTTCGCCCACTTCTGGAACAGCCACGATAGCTTTCACTTTGCGTACTGCGCAGTCTAAAGATTCTTTGTTTGTAGCAGCAATTTCCACTACGCCACATTCGTCTTTTTCTTCGATAGAAATGCTAGCACCACTTTCTGCTTGCATAGCTTGGATGATTTTACCACCAGGGCCAATGATAGCGCCAATCATGTCTTTTGGAACATTCATGGTTACGATGCGTGGAGCATGTGGTTTAAGGTCTTCGCGTGGCTCAGCGATAGTTTCTTTGATTTTACCAAGGATGTGCATACGACCTTCGCGTGCTTGAGCAAGAGCTCTTTCTAGGATTTCGTAAGATAGACCATCTACTTTAATGTCCATTTGAGTAGCAGTGATACCATTTTCTGTACCTGTTACTTTGAAGTCCATATCACCTAAGTGGTCTTCGTCACCTAGAATATCTGAAAGTACTGCATAGTTTGTACCTTTGTTTTCTGAGATAAGACCCATTGCAATACCTGAAACTGGTCTCTTGATTTGTACACCAGCATCCATAAGCGCAAGAGTACCAGCGCAAACAGAAGCCATAGATGAAGAACCGTTAGATTCTAGAATATCAGAAACAACGCGTACTACGTATGGATAGTCTTCTGGAATCATACCTTTAAGTGCACGACATGCTAGGTTACCGTGACCAATTTCACGACGACCAACGCCACGTTGAGCACGAGCTTCGCCTGTTGAGAATGGAGGGAAGTTGTAGTGAAGTAAGAAACGTTCTTTACCTTGAATTAAAGATTCGTCAATTATTTTTTCATCTTGTTTTGTACCTAAAGTTACAGTACATAAAGATTGAGTTTCACCACGGGTAAAGATAGAAGAACCATGAGGACCAGGAAGATAACCTACTTCAGACCAGATAGGACGAATTTCAGTTGTTTTACGACCGTCTAAGCGGATGCCTTCGTCTAGGATAGCACGACGCATAGCTTCTTTTTCTACATCGTGGTAGTAGCGGTCGATAAGAGCTGCTTTTTCTTCTAGTTCTTCTTCAGAGAAATTAGCTTTATATTCTTCACGAACTGCTTTGAAGTTTTCGCCACGAGAATGTTTGTCTGTGTTGCAAGATTTAGCTAGTTCGTAAGTTTTAGCGTAAGTTTTTTCGCGAACGTCTTTTCTTAGCTCTTCATCGTTCACTTCGTGACAATATTCGCGTTTAACTGTTTTACCTACTGCTTCCATAAGTTCAAGTTGAGCTTGGCAGTGAGGTTTGATAGCTTCGTGAGCTGTGCGGATAGCATTTAGAAGGTCTGCTTCAGAAACTTCATTCATTTCACCTTCCACCATCATAATGTTGTCTAGTGTAGCTGCCACGATAATATCAAGGTCTGCTTTTTCTAGTTGAGCAAATGTTGGGTTAACAACAAATTCACCATCGATGCGAGCTACGCGAACTTCTGAAATAGGACCATTGAATGGAATATCAGAAACTGCGATAGCAGCAGAAGCAGCAAGACCAGCAAGTGCGTCTGGCATATCAACACCATCTGCAGAGTATAGTGTTACGTTTACGAAAGTGTCTGCGTGATAATCATCTGGGAATAAAGGACGAAGTGCGCGGTCAACAAGACGTGCAGTTAAGATTTCGTAATCTGATGCTTTACCTTCTCTACGAGTGAAACCTCCTGGGAAGCGTCCTGCAGAAGCAAATTTTTCTTTATACTCAACGGTAAGTGGCATGAAGTCTGTGCCAGGAACTGCATCTTGTGCAGAACAAACCGTAGCTAAAAGCATGGTGTTTCCCATGCGAACCATAACAGCACCGTCAGCTTGTTTAGCTAGTTTTCCAGTCTCGATGCTGATTTCTCTTCCATCAGCCAATGTGATGGTTTTTGTAACTACATTCATAATAATTTCTTTAAAATAAGTCTTAAACTCTTAAAATCAAGCAAAGATAAACAATTATTTTTGTAAATAGCCAACTTAATTTTATTATTTTTGCATTATGGTTAAAATTACAGTACTTTCAGACAACTATTCCAATGCCCAATGCCCAGAATTTTTAACAGAGCATGGGTATTCCTTATATATAGAGTTTCAAGGTTTAAAAATCTTGGTTGACACAGGTGCGTCCGACAATTTTTTGAAAAATGCAGAAGTTTTAGGTCTTAATATTTCAGAGATAGACTTTGCGGTGCTTTCTCATGGGCATCGTGACCATACAGGAGGGCTAAAACATTTGATTTCTCAGACTCATTGCCCAATTTACCTTTCGGAAAACGTTTTCGGTAAAAAGTTTCATTCTTGCCGTGGCGACAAAGGACTTAGAAATATTGGTACAGATTTAGAACTTTTGGAAAAATATAGCAATCGTTTTCGCATTGTAAGTGAAAATTGTTGGATAAATCCGGGACTCGCCCTTGTTGGAAATAAAAATTTTGGTTTCCCACAGCCTTACGGCAATAAATTTTTAACTGCTGAGGTAGATGGTGAAATTTCTCCTGATGATTTTTCTCACGAATTGCACTTGTGCATAGTTACAGAAGGTGGGTTGGAAATAATTTCTCCTTGCTCGCACGGCGGCTTTGGAAATATTGTGTCTGCTTGTCGCGAGTTTACAGGCGTAGAAAATGTGCTTCGCTACACCGGTGGTCTGCATATAGTAGAATCTGAACAAGTAGCTGCAGAGGTGGCGTCTTTCCTTGAAGTAAAATCTTCTCTCACTCCCTCTGCCATCATAAACACCTCTCACTGCACCTGCCCCGAAGCGATGAAGCTTATTGCAGAAAAATGTAAATGTGTAGGGACATAGCATGCTGTGTCCGTAATGCAATGAGAAGGATGTAGGGGCACTCGCTTGAAAAAAATAAGCAAGCTTATTCTTTTTTCGCTCGTTTTTATTATCTTTGTGCTTTAAATTTATTTAACAATTTATAGATTATGAAAAAGTTTCTTCAAGATTTTAAAGCCTTCGCTATGAAAGGCAACGTAGTAGATATGGCTGTCGGTGTTATCATCGGTGGTGCATTTGGTAAAATCGTTACTTCTTTAGTAAACGATGTTATTATGCCTCTTATTGGTCTTGCTGTAGGTGGTGTGAACTTTACAGAGCTTAAATGGGTGATCCGTGAAGCTTACACAACAGAAGCAGGTAAAGAAATTGCAGCTGCAACTCTTAACTATGGTAACTTCCTACAAGTAACATTCGATTTCCTTATCATCGCTCTTTCTATCTTCGTGATGATTCGTGTTATTGGTAATCTTTCTCGTAAAAGAGAAGCAGAAAAAGCTGCTGCTCCTGCTCCAGCACCTGCACCAGAACCAAAACCAACTAAAGAAGAGTTACTTCTTACTGAAATTCGTGACCTTCTAAAAAACAAATAATTAAATAGTAGGGATGCATAAAAATCCCTCCTCTAATTTAATTCTTTAAAACAAAATATGGGTGGTCAAAAGACCACCCTTAAAATTACGCAATAATGAAATTTTACGTCGTTTGGCAAGGCAGAGAAACTGGTATTTTTACTAGTTGGGAAGAATGCAAACCTCAGATAGAAGACTATAAAGGCGCTCAATATAAGTCTTTTAAGACTCGCGAAGAGGCAGAGCATGCTTTTGCACACTCATTTTATGCTGCCATAAACAAAGATAAGAAAACTGACGTAAAAAAATCTCCAACTCCTCATTTTATAAAAAACAGCATTGCGGTAGATGCAGCTTGTAGTGGGAATCCTGGCGATATGGAGTATCGTGGGGTAAATGTGTTCAACGGACAACAATTATTCTTACAGGGAGTATATAAAGAAGCCACAAACAATATTGGGGAGTTTCTTGCCATTGTGCATGGTTTAGCACTGCTTAAAAAGCAAAATTCAGATTGGCCGATTTATTCAGATAGTATGACTGCTATATCTTGGATAAAAGCAAAGAAATGCAAGACTCAACTAGAGCGCACTGCAAACAATGCTGAGGTGTTTGCTCGCATAGAAGCAGCTGAAAAGTGGCTTGCCACAAACACTTATACTACAAAAATATACAAATGGGATACCAAAGCGTGGGGCGAAATTCCTGCAGATTTTGGTAGAAAATAATCTTATTCTAGGTCTTCAAATTTGAAATCTACACCTGCATTTTTTACAAAGCAAGTGCCAAATTCTCCACTTTTCATAGCGCCATTAGTTACATATCGCACGCCTTCTATTGTTAGGTCGTTTTCTCTGTGAGAATGCCCAGAAATAACCATATTTACATTGTTTTTAGCAAACAAGTCAAATAAGACAACTGTTTCTTCCTGAGTGAAAGTACCATTTTGAAAGCCTTGATATGTGATGTTGCTATGAGTGATAATTATGCAATAGCGATATTCATCTCGTTTTGACAAGGCTTCTAAGAGCCATTCATATTGTCCACGTCCAAGTGTACTACTACCTGTTTCTAAAGTAATATAAAGGTCTTTGTAGTTTGGTGTAGTAACAGTAAAACTATATGTAGAAGACCCAAATCTATCGTAATATAAGTGCCAACCAAAATATTCGTCGTGGTTGCCACAAGTATAATAGGCAGGTATTTTAATGCCATTGGTAAGAGCAGAATACGCAAAGTCGGCAAACTCCTCTTTACTGTTGTATAGGTCTCCATTAAGGGCTACAAATATGCTTTGTGAACTATTAATGTAGTCAAAAAACTTAGGTAAAAAGACGCTGTCGGTGTGTAAATGATAGTCACTTGTGGCAGTGAATGTGTATTCGTCGCTATCAATACTTAAATTTTGTGCAGGGTGCTCCTCATTGTATCTTCTAGAGTCTTCAAAACGTTGGTCAACAGAATAATCTGTCCAACCAAATCTTAGTAAATTGTACTCACAAGAAGAAAATGCAAGCACTATGAATGAGTATAATATGTATTTTAGATATTCCATGTTAAGCCAAGTTTTACTCTCCATTGATAATGGTCAAAGTGGATATTACCAACACCGCTACCTCCGTAAAGCCCTTCTATAAAGTAAGTTAGGTTTTCTGGATAAGAATAACTTCCACGCACTCTAACGTGAGGATTTATGCTTCTTTCTATATACAAATCGTTGTAATTACTTATAGCAAAGTCTAGATTGTAAGGATTGCCTTTCTTCCAAACGTATGCTTGTACACAGTATATAAAGTCGTTGAATTCTGAGTAGCGTGTCTCTGCAGAAGAATAAGTTCGTATCAAATAACCAATAGTTACTTCTACGTGTGGGTGAACGTATGCTGCATCTATGTGCCAAACATGCTCACTCAAAGTAGTATTGGTATGAGGAAGGTATAAATAACCAGTTCTTAACCTTAATGGGAAATAAGGAATTTTAAATAGATATGCAGCTTGCACTTGAAGTGCATCAAATCTAACATCATTTTTAGTGAAAAGTAGGCTAGAACCTAGATTGAAGCTAAAATTTTCGTAGTTATACCCACCGATTAACTCAATGTTTCCATGAACGTCTTCCAAATAATTGTCTGCCACAGTGCCAGATAAACTCACCCAACCCTGTGCAAAACAGTTTAGCGAGGCAAAGGTTAATATGATAAAAATTAGTTTTTTCATTCAATTCGCATCCATTTAATTTCAGTATCTCTTCTAAACCAAGTCATTTGGCGTTTGGCGTAGTGACGAGAGTTTTGTTTTATTAGTTCAATTGCTCTTTCTCGTGAAATTTCACCATCGAAGTAGGCAAACATTTCTTTGAAACCTACTGTGTTTAAAGAGTTTAGGTGTTTTAAATGATATACTTTTCTTGCTTCTTCTTCAAGTCCTTCTTCTATCATTATATCCACGCGTTTGTTTATTCTATCATAAAGTTCCTCACGTGGACGCTCAAGACCAATCTTTTCTATCTCGAAGTCTCTTTCTTTTTTCTTAAATGTAAGGAATGAAGAATACGGTTTGCCAGTGAATAAACATACCTCTACGGCGTGCATCACACGTCTATGGTTTTTCAAATCAACCTTTTCATACCAAACAGGATCTAGTTCTTTAAGTTTGGCAGTTAAACCTTCAAGACCTTCTGTTTCGTAGATTTTGTTCGCCTCATCACGAGCCTCCTTAGATACGGTAGGAATATCATCAATGCCATTGCAAACGGCATCAATATACATCATAGACCCGCCAGTGAGTAGGAGAGTGTCGTGAGTTTTAAAAAGTTCGTTGATAAGGTTTAGGGCATCTATTTCGTATTGGCCAGCACTATAGTCTTCTGTGAGTTCTTTTATACCAATGAAGTAGTGTTTTACTAGTGCTTGTTCTGCAGCAGTAGGTGCTGCGGTGCCTATTTCTATGCCTTTGTAGATTTGTCTGGAGTCTGAAGAAATTATAGGGCAACCGTAGCGTTGGGCAAGTTCTAAGCTAAGTGCTGTCTTACCCACGCCTGTAGGTCCCAATAATACAATTAATTTCTTCATTAATATGAGTTAATGTCGTCGTCGAAACTTAAATCGCTAAAGCTTTCGTCGTCGAATTCATCCTCATTGAAGCCTTCGTCTCCGTAGAAACTTTCGTCGTCAAATTCAGATGATGCTACTTTTTTACCTTTAGCTTTTGGTTCAAAAATATCTTCGATATCATCTTCTAGTTTGTATTGCATAGGTGCATCGCCAAGTGAAGCAGTGCATTCTGCTGCGTCTATATCTTGTCCAAAGACAATTTCTTTAAGTTCAATAAAGAACGCTCTATCTGTAAGGAAATCGAATACATAAAGAAGTTTTTGGTGCTCGTCTGTAACAAGGTCGCTAATAGTAGTTTCGCTCATTACGTATGAGTCCACGTCTGAGTCTGTATCCATTTCGATAAGTGTGATTTCTTGCTCTTTTTCCCAATCTTCGTTGCAAATGAAGAATGAAGTAATAGCACCACCATCGTAGTTTACAGAGTCTAGGATAGCTTCGTGAAGTTCTTGAAAGTTTGCTTCAGAACTAATAGAGATTTCTCTCATGAAATCTGGTTCTTCGTCAGAAACCAAAATGAATTTATATATCATAAATTAACAATTAAGTTTAATTTCAATTTCTTCTATTGTGTGACGGAATGCTTTGTCTGTCTCTATTAAATCTTGCACAGTTTTACAAGCGTGTAGCACTGTTGCGTGATTTCTTTTGCCAATAACATTACCGATACTAGTCAATGAGTCTTTTGTATATTTTTTAGCAAAGTACATAGCAATTTGGCGAGCTTGTACTATTTCGCGTTTTCTAGAGTTAGAAATAAGGTTTTCAACAGAAACATTTAGTGTAGTGCAAACCAAATCTCTAATAGACTTCACAGATTGTTCTTTTTCTTCTATGCGTACAATATTGCTTACAACCTTACGTGCTAGATTGATGTCGATAGGTTGTTGATATACTGTAGAATATGCAATCAAAGAAACAATGCTACCTTCTAAGTTACGAATGTTGTCTGTAACAGTTTCTGCAATATAGTTTATCACATCTACTGGAAGTTGTAGGCCATCTCTTTCAGATTTCATTTTTAAGATTGCCTTACGTGTTTCTAGGCTTGGTGACTCGATTTCTGCAGAAAGACCCCATTTAAAACGGCTTAGAAGTCTGTCTTCCATACCTTCAAGGTCTGCTGGTTTCTTATCACAGGTAAGGATAAGTTGTTTGCCAGATTGGTGAAGGTGGTTGAAAATGTGGAAGAATTGGTTTTGTGTGCTCACTTTTTTACCTTCGCCAAACTCTTGGATATCGTCTATAATAAGTACGTCTACTGTTTGATAGAAGTTTAAAAAGTCGTTTACTTGACCATTCTTATTTGCTTCTGTATATTGTTGTTGGAATAGGTTTGCAGACACATAAAGAACTTTCTTTTGTGGGTGAAGTTCTTTTGTTTTTAAACCAATAGCATTTACAAGGTGAGTTTTGCCTACGCCAGATTTACCATATATAAATAATGGGTTGAAGATAGTTTTGCCTGGTTGGCTAGCAATATTGATACCAACAGTGCGAGAAAGGCGGTTGCAATCGCCTTCAATAAAGTTATTATATGTAAGTTCTGGATTTAATTGTGAATCAAATTCAGAAGTATGTTTTTTGCGTGCATTTTTGTTGGTTTCTGAACCAGCTAAATGTGTTGTACCGTTATCTTCATTTACAGGGTCAACTACAACGCGATAAAAAAGTTGAGCAGGTGTAGAGAAGACACGCTTAATGGTAGAACATATAAGATCTGAGTATTGAGAATCTATATATTCATAGTAGAATTGGCTAGGTACCTTAATATAAAATTTGTTATTTTCGAAACTAATAGGCTCAATCGGCTTGAACCAAGTCTCGAATTCATTAATGTCCACATTATCGTTAATAATGTTGAGACATTCCTGCCATTTAATTGTTAAATTATTATGTGTTATTTTGATATTTACTTGTATAAATAGTGAAACAGATTTGTGGATTTATTTTTTAATT
>JAXJWL010000096.1:0-1786 GCA_036308065.1 Paludibacteraceae bacterium | reverse complement strand
CCTACATCATTGTTGACGAAGCTCAAAATCTTACCCCACACGAAATAAAAACAATCATTACCCGTGCAGGCGAAAACACTAAAGTAGTATTCACAGGCGACGTGCAACAAATAGACCAACCATATCTTGATATGCTATCAAACGGCTTGGTTTACACCATAGACAAAATGAAAGGTCAAAACATCTTCGCCCACGTAAACCTAATCAAAGGCGAACGCAGCTACCTATCAGAACTCGCAAGTAATTTACTATAGATTTGTGAATATTTAAATGTTTACGGCGGACACTGCGTGCGGCGTCCGTAAATAACAGAGAAATATGTAGGGACGTTGCGTGCAGCGTCCGCCGTAATGATAAACCGTACCGAGTATGTCTAAGTAAGCAGTTTTTACGTTTATCTAGGTACTGAGGATAATCCAAATATATCACGCCCGCAGGGTGTGAATCTTAATTGTAGGCAGGTGTCAGAGTAATGCGAAGCATTACGACGACGCCTGTATAAAAGGTTCCACCACACCTAGCACCTCCGTAGTGGGGTGCTTCTGTTTTTTTGTCCCAAAATATATGTGGCAAAAATTGCATAAAACAAAAATAATACATATCTTTGCCACGTAATTAAATTTTAATTATTTAGAGTATGGAAGAGAGAAATATCATTTCTAGGAACATAAAAAGAATGAGGGAAGCAAGTAATTATACTCAAGATAGTGTGGCAACTTTCTTAGGTATAGGTCGTTCTGCATACTCTAATTACGAAGCTGGTCTAAGGGAATTGCCACTAGAACACATGGAAAAACTGGCAGACCTTTATGGTTGTGACGCATATCTGATGTATGAAGAAGATGTAGATTTAGTTGAGAATATGTTAGCAACAGCTTTTAGAGTAGATAATCTTACCGCATCGGATATGGAGCAAATTGCCACATTTAAAAAGGTGGTAAAAAATTCTTTAATGATGGATTCAATGTTGTCAAAATGAAGAAATTAACAGTACAAGAAGCTGATATACTTGCAGGTAAATTTAGATCGCAAATTGGTTTAAATCCCAACGATCCTATAAATATTAAAACATTTATACGCAAGCATCAAATTACAGCAATGTATAGACCACTATCTGTAAATTCTTACGGCATTAGTTGTAAGTCTAATAGTGGTAAGATGTTTGTTTTAATCAATAGTAATTCTACACGTGGGCGTCAACATTTTACGTTTGCTCACGAATTGTATCATCTTTATTTCGATAAGAAACCCACACCTCACATGTGTGGAGTGGTATCAACAGTAGAAGAGAAGAATGCAGACTTGTTTGCATCTAGCCTTCTGCTCCCAAGAGAGGGAGTTTATGCCATGATTAGTAACGAAGAAATTCTAAATCACAAAATCAGTCTTGCCACGGTTCTTAGGATAGAACAAATGTTTCAAGTATCTAGGTCAACATTACTTATTCGCTTGAAAAATATTGGAATTATTTCAGAATCTCAGTTAAAAGAACTTCAAAGTATTCCAGTAAAAGACTCTGCCAAAGAATATGGTTATGATACTTCTTTGTATAGAAGTGGAAACGAAGGACTTTTTATAGGCGATTTTGGTGAAAAAGCAAGAATCTTATATGAGTCAGAGCGTATTTCAGAAGGCCATTACATGGAACTTTTAAATATGATATCTGATGAAAGAGAAGAAAACTAAGATTGTACTAGATGCAGATGTGATAAATCATTTTGTAAGAGGTGGTTTATTGTCTTTACTTCCAAATATACTTCCAGAATTTGAGTTTGTTGTATTAAAT
>JAXJWL010000095.1:0-27050 GCA_036308065.1 Paludibacteraceae bacterium | reverse complement strand
TTTGTAGTTTCCTATAAAGAAAACTGACGGTTGCTATTTTTTCCTTAACCTTGTTTTGGTTGTATATTGTTCAATCTATCAAAGAACTTTTTGCGTTTCATCATTTCTGTAACACAACTGCTATTCGCTTTTGCAGTGCGCCGTCTTGTTATCAAAACGGATTGCAAAGATAAGCCAAGTTTTTCAAACCACCAAATTTTTGAAGAAAAATTTTTCAAAAATTTTTAGAAGCGGTTAAACTTTCAATCATTCAGCACGTCTAAGCTTTTTGTTGTGTTGACCACTCTTGGTCGAAAAGCGAGTGCAAAGGTATAGACTTTGACAATACAATCCAAATATTTTGACCACTTTTTTTCACTAAAAATGCAACTTTTTTTTGCCATTTTTTATAACTTGCTGAAAATCAAGTATACTGCAAAAATCGCTTCCCTAGCATATTCTCGCTAATGTTACAATGATGTTACAAAATAGCACACAAAACATAGTTGCATCACAAGATTGCACAAAATTTAAGAGCACCCACCCCCTTAAATCATTTAACGAGCAAAATAGAATTACACCTTAATTATATAGGGAGTGAGATATTGTAAATTTTCTCTCCTAACAATTTATTGAGACTAAGAGCAAACGCTAGACATTAAATATTAATGATATAACTATCTGTTTTTTTACCTAAGCAATCCACAAGTACCAATTTGCCCATATCAACAATTTCCTTAACCGGTGTGTGACCGATTACTTGAATAATGTTGGTATTTTTAAGCAAGTTACTGTCAATCAATGTCTTTGGTCTAACCCAAACAGGTGACTGATAAGGATCTTCTCCACAGATATCAGTTGCGAAATATTGATTTGCTCTGAACGAAAAGGCATTGCGGTCTTTGATAAAAAGTTGATTGATTTTTTCAGCCAGTTCTGTTGCACTTTCTCCTTTATACTCGCCAAAATATCTTTCATACCATTCTTTAGAAACCCCAGCATGGGTTATCAAGTAATTACCATGTGCATACGCAACACCATGAAATAAACTCTTAGCCTCATAAAACACATCATAATAATGTGGTTTTTCATAGCCAAACATGTGTTTAATGTCGTGGTTAGCGATTAACAAGACCACATTTTCTGGATGTTCTTTCTTGTAATGTAAGATTTCAAGGAAATTGATTATCTCTTCTTGAGGCGATATTGACACTTCTCGAGGGTCTAAGTAATCTCCTATAAAAATATTGATGGCGTCATCTTGCACAAGTTCTTTCCAACATGGGCGACCATGTGTGTCTCCAATTATATTTAACTTATTGTATTTCATAGTATTAATCGATTAAATTTATTAAGTTTTTTAGATTGTTGCAATCCTTAATGCGCTTGTAGATTGCATCACAAAATTCTTTTTTCTCAGGAGAGGATTCTGAATACAAAGCATAAAGATCGTTTAATTTCACTTTTACTTCCCCTTCAAGATCTTCTAAAAGAGTGTAATCTGGTTGCAATGAAATAATTTTTCTTCCAGTTTCAAAAGACTGAATAAACATTTCTACAATAATCTTTTCAAAAACTTCCTTTTTAAGTTCTGCAAGATAATATTCTGTTCCACGCCACGTAAAATACAAACTAGGTTCGTATTTATTGTCAGATTTAATATTATCTGCCTCACCGAAAATCAAACTGTATAAAATAAACTCGAACTCACTCTCACAATATACCAAATAATCTGGCAATAAGAATTTAAAATAGTCAAAAAAACTATAGTAAAATTTCCCTTGTGCAGTTTCTTCAAACCCCATTGAAACTAATTCATCAGAAACTGACTCTAGAAGTTTTCTGCCTTCTTCTGTATTTCTTGCATTAGCAAGAAGCCATTCATAGGTGTATTTACTTGCTTCTTCTTCAAGACGTTTATCCTCTTTTTCAGCATCATTGTCATCGCAAGAATCATCTTCACTATCACCGCGGGGAAAATCATCGAAGGGTTCAGCAAATTTTTCTTCCCAGTTTTCGTATTCCTCTTCCTCCTCCTCTTCTTGGTCTATATATTCATAAGGATAATTATCACTTATCATAAGTGGTGAAATACCAGACTCCATCGTCACAGTATATATTTTATTTCTAAGCAGATTATAAAGCACATCTTTAGGAACTACAGTCTTCAAAATATGCTCTATTTTATTTTCTGCCTCTAGGTCAGTTGGATCTACGTAAAAATCTACTAGGGTCGTATAAACAATATTTGCAAAGAATTTTTCTTTGTTATCATAAGAAATTCTTACGATAGCAGCTAGATTACATTGGTAGTAATTACAGCATATTTTTTTGCTGCTACTATATAATTTAACTTCAGTAACTGCTTCTGTCTCAAGGTTGTTTTTTCTTTTTCTATTAACCAAAATCTTACTTATATAAGCATCAGATGGGTTGTACACAAATTCTTTCATAATTATTTAGATTTTAATTGTTCAACAATGTATTTCTTATCAATGACAACTTTTTTCACCCTACTCTTTTGATTTGGTTTTAAAGTGTAGTAGAATTTATTCAAAGCACTAGAAAGAAGGGTCTTAACATTTCTAAAACCTAACCCAGACTCATACGCCATATCGGAAATATACCTTAGAGCATCTTCTTCAAAAGCGATTTTTGTATTAAAAAATTTACTACAATAGTCCACATGAGATTGTAAAACATTCTCTTTTGCACTAGTTATAATATCGTAGATAGCATCGCTGGTAAGTTTGTTTGCTACGCAGAGATTTCCAGATAATCGACCTACAAGTTCTGGCATTAGACCAAAAGTAATTAAGTCTTCACCTGTAACGTGTTTTAAATACTCCTGTTTTTCAATTTTTTGATGAACTTCTGTGTTGAAACCTACTGATTTTCTTACATTTACATTTAATCTTTTCTTAACAATATCTTCAAGACCATTGAAACATCCATCAAAAACAATTAACATTTTGCTTATTGGTATTTCATAAATTTCTGGTTTTCCGTCACATCCAATGCCGTATTCTACACGCAAGTTGTGATTTGTTTCAAACAATCTCATCAAATCGCGCTGAAAATCATGACTAAAGTCAGTTGATGCATCAGTGGTAATGCGGCAATTTTTAGTAACAACCTTATCTAATTCGTGAATCACAAGAACTGCGTATTGCAGACTAGACACCTCATTTGGAGCACCCAACTGTGAGGCAATACTTTGCCCTATGCTAAGACCACGCCATGAGCTAGGAGTAACATCAGAAGTGTTGATTCTAAAGAACTTACAACCAATTGCATCGCAAAAACGACGAATAATTTCAGATTTACCAACGCCCGTAGGACCAATAATAAGTGACGGAGCCTTAAAATTTAAATCATAGCCACCTAACTTAGATAAGTAATGTTGGAAGAAAGGAACTGACAATGTGTCAATTACATGATCTTGACCTTTAACATAGCCTTTAATTTTAGCCGCTAATCTTTCTGGTGAATTTATTTGATTGCCTTGAGCATCATCAAGACCGAAAACCTCTTTTGGAATACCCTTTTTTATTAGATAATTAATCTCTTTTTTTGTAAAAGCAGAGTATTTATTAACCCACTCATTGTATCTATATTGATATTCAGAAATAAGAACCTCTTCAGTATCAAACACATTTTCAATTAAAAACACATAGTCACGTTTTAATTTCTCCACTACATGTTCCTCATTTAAATCATCTTCATTAAGCATGAAAATAATTCTATCAACCTTGTCTAAGTCAACATCGAAGGCTAAAAATAACCACGCTGCCAATTCTTTGTTATTAATTTTCAATCCAAAATTCTTTTTCATAACTCTACTCAATTTATTAATTTCACTGTTTCAATCTGTATATCAACCAATTACACCTTATTAAATAGTTCAACAAACTAAGCCAAGAGAATATTTAGAGGCAACAAAAGAACACATCACTGTTTGTAGGCGTTTATCTTTTAGGGTAGAACTGATTTTCAATAGAGCCGAAAATCTCCCCATGTTGAACGCTGTTACTACATTCAATGTTCAAAAAATGCACAAAATTACCTCAAACTGCTCAGTTAGTGCTTTTTTGTCAATTGTTATAAAATTTACTTTCTTACCTTATAAAATCCTTTCTTTTTAATTTGTGAAACAATAAAAAATTAATTAACGTTTTTTGTTTTGTCGCCGTTGCGACTTGTGATTGTTTTTTTTCGAGTTGAAGTTTTGCTAAACCTTTGTATAAGGCCTCGAAAATTGAAATGAAAATTTTTAAATTAAATTGTTTATTAAGGAGCTGTATTTGCGTTTTAATCAAGTTGCGTAAACTAACAATCTGGCTAGCTGGGCCATCTCATTAGGCATTCGAAATACATCGAATTTTTACGAGACAACAAGGCAAAAGTACAAAATATTTTTGAGAGCACCAAAATTTTGAGTAGAAATTTAATAAAAGTGTATGTTTTTATTAAATTCCTCTCATATATCTTTGTTTTCTTGCCTAATGGCAACCATGGAGATACTTCAAATTTTAAATTATTTTTATTTTTACTGCAAAAAAACACTATATTTGTTGTTTTTACATTCTACAAGTTAAAGGGCTGAAGGTATGAATATTTAAAACCAACAATTATGAATAGCAACTACCAAATTATAACGGATAAATATGAAACTATAAAAATTACATTATAATTAAAAAAAAGGATTCATGGAAAAAGTAAAGAAAAAATCGAGGTACAGCAAGGAGGAGGAGAAGATAAATACCATTACTCATGGTATTGGGGCGGTGGGAACGCTGATTGTTTGTGGCATTTTTGCAATGCAAGTTTATGAAAGAGGGAACGGATTGGATTTGTTGAGTATTATTCTTATGTTATTAGGTGTGAGTGTTTCTTACATTTTTTCATCTATTTATCATGGAATGTCTTATAAAAATCCTGTGAAAGAGAAATTGAGAAAGTTTGATCATGCTTCAATATTCTGGCATATTGCGGCATGCTACTCCCCTATTACACTTATCGCCTTTTTAAGAGGTGGGGAAACTTATCTTGGTTGGGGAATGTTTGTTTTCTGTTGGCTTTTTGCTGCTGTTGGTTCTGCGATGCTACTAAGAAAGGTAAACGAGAAAAGCATTCTTGAAACTGCCATCTATGTGCTAATGGGTCTTACAATAGTTTTTGCTATTAAAAACTTCTACGACATTGTTGGTTTTGATACTGTGATGTGGGTAATTTTGGAAGGTGTGGCATATATTACAGGCGCTGTGCTGTACTGTGTGCATAAAGTAAAGTATATGCATAGTGTTTTCCACGTGTTTATTATGCTTGGTGATGCATTTCACTTTGTTGCCGTGGGCAAGATTATTTCAAGTATGTTATAATGAATGGTGATTTGGTGAGGCGAGGCTGGTTCAAGTAAAATCGAATCAGCCTTTATTGTATAAAAATTAATTCTTACTACTAAACGCTATTGCATAAAACTTAATTTGCTTCACCATAGCTAATAAGCCATTTGAACGGGTTGGTGAAAGGTGTTCTTTTAGGCCAATTTCGTTGATGAAATATAGTTCGCTGTCTAGGATTTCTTGTGGTTTATGACCGCTCACTACGTTTAGAAGTAGTGCAAGGATGCCTTTTACGATAACTGCATCGCTGTCGCCTGTGAAGATTATGTTGCCTTCATCGTTTAAAGTAGCATCAATCCAAACTTTACTTTGGCAACCTTCAATAAGGTTTTCTGGAAGTTTTTTATCGTCTGGGAATGCTGGAAGTTCGTTTCCAAGTTCAATAATGCGGCTATATTTGTCGAACCAATCGTCGAAAATGGCAAAATCTTCGATAATTTCGTCTTGTAGTTGATTTATTGTCATAACAGAATTTTAAAATAGTTGTTTTACTCGCTGAATGCCTGCAATAAGGGCATCAATTTCTTCTGTGGTATTGTACAAAGCAAATGACGCACGAAGTGTGCCTTCAATGCCAAAGTGTTTCATAATTGGTTGTGCACAGTGGTGTCCTGTGCGTAGTGCTATGCCTAGTTTATCTAGAAGAGTGCCTATATCGTAGTGGTGAATATTGCCCACTTGCATAGAAATTACGGCACTTTTGTGTTCTGAAGTGCCAAAAATGCGAATATCGCCTAGATTTTTCAGCTTTTCTGTGGCATAATTTAGCAAATAGGTTTCGTAGGCAGCAATTTCGTCCATACCAATGTTTTGTACGTAACGAATAGCTTCTGCTAGTGCAGTAGAACCGATAAAATCGGGTGTACCTGCTTCAAATTTGTACGGTAGTTCGTTGAAAGTGGTATTTTCAAAACTAACTTGTGCAATCATTTCGCCACCGCCTTGGTATGGCACCATGGCATCAAGCCATTTTTCTTTGCCATAAAGCACGCCCATTCCTGTTGGGCCGTAGATTTTGTGACCTGAAAATACATAGAAATCTACATCAAGGTCTTTTACGTTTACAGAAATGTGTGGCACAGATTGAGCACCGTCTATAAGGACAGGAACATTGTGTGAATGAGCTGTTTTAATTATATCCTCGACAGGATTTATTGTTCCTAACACATTTGAAACGTGGTTTACAGCTACTAAGCGAGTGCGTTCTGTGAAAAGCGACGCATAAACATCAAGGTCTAACTCTCCTTTTTCGTTGAAAGGAATTACTTTAATAGTAATGTTTTTGCGAGTGCGAAGAAGTTGCCATGGAACAATATTTGAGTGATGTTCCATTTCTGAAACGATGATTTCGTCTCCTTCTTTTAGAAATGTTTCGCCAAAACTATATGCAACAAGGTTGATAGACTCAGTAGTGCCACGAGTGAAAATAATTTCGTGTGAATGCTCAGCACCAAGAAAATTTTGTACTGTTTTGCGTGCATCTTCGTGTGCTTCTGTGGCCATTTGGCTTAAAAAGTGTACTCCACGATGCACATTGGCATTTTGGCGTGTATAACCCTCTTCTATCTTTTTGATAACAGAAAGTGGCTTTTGAGTGGTGGCAGCATTGTCTAAGTACACCAACTTGTGTTTGTGTACTGTTTCATTTAAGATTGGAAAATCTTGACGTATCTGCTCTATATTGTTTTGTATATACATTATCTGCAAATTTTACAACCGCTACAGTGTGAATTGTCTCCACGAAGGCGGCGTTCAATTAATAATTGCAAACGGTCTTTTAAAGGTTCTATGCGCACGTTGTCTAACACGTCGTGTACAAAGGCAAACATCAACAACATTTTTGCTTCTGCTGGGTCGATACCTCTAGCTCGCATATAGAAAAGCGCGTTTTCGTCTAACTGACCTACAGTAGCTCCGTGATTACATTTTACGTCGTCGGCATAGATTTCTAGTTGAGGACGTGTGTGCATACGGGCTTCTTTTGAAAGACAAAGGTTTCTGTTGGTTTGGTACGCCTGTGTTTGTTGAGCATCTTTGAGCACTTTAATCAAACCATAAAAATCTCCAACAGAATTGTCGTTTAGGATATATTTAAACAACTCGTTGCTTGTTGCACCTGCCACATTGTGGTTTATAAAGGTGTGATTTTCAATCTTTTCTGAGTCTTGACCCAATCCTAAACCGTTTAACGAAAGATATGCACCTTTACCATTTAAGTTTACTTCTACCCTATTGTGTGTTTTGCCGTTGGCTAGTGTAATAAGGTTTGAAAGTACCTGACTTCCCTCTTCTTGATAAATTTGAAGAGTAGAAATATTGGTGGTTTTAGATGAAGAACTTTCTAGTTTGTAGTGTTCGTATGTAGAATTTTTACCTACAAATACTTGTGTTAAGCGATTTGAAAGGTAATTTACTTCTTCGCCATACGCGTGGTCGCAAACCAATACTTGTGCCTTTGCATTTTCTCCAATAATAGCAAGATTTTGGCTTACTGCCATCATATCTACCTTGCCATACATAAGATTGACAAGTTGGATAGGTTTTTCTAGTTGCACTCCATCTGGAATGTAAATAAACATACCGTCTTGTGCTAGCAAAGTATTTAAAGCCATATCTGCACTAGAGATATTCATTTGCTCAAGATATGGTTTTATTAAGTCTGCGTGTTGCTTAAACGCCTCTGAAAGACTACAAATGACGACACCTTTTGGAAGGTTTGGTTCGCTCACTTGTGCATAGAAACTATCGTTTAACACAAGGTAGTTTGAAGTAGCTAAACCAGGGATGTCGCATCTGAAAAGGCTAAATGGTTCGCCAGCAAATGGCAGACGACGCACATTTAAGCCATAATCTAAGGCGTAGGCTTCTTTAATAGATTCTATTTCATTGTTTTCTAGCAGTTTGATAGCCTCTGCGCGCTTTGTTTCCCACCAAAGAGGCTTATCTGCTTGAAATAGAGCCTTATTTTCATCAAATAACTCTATGTAACTGTCTTGAACCATTACTCTCCTACTTCTTTTTTAATCCAATCGTATCCTTTTTCTTCAAGTACTGCCACTAGTTCGCGTCCTGCTGTTTTCACTATACGGCCTTTGTATAAAATATGTACAATATCTGGTACAATATAGTCTAACAAGCGTTGGTAGTGAGTGATAACTATAGATGCGTTTTCTGGAGTTTTAAGTTGGTTTACACCGTTGGCAACAATGCGTAGAGCATCGATATCTAGACCTGAGTCTGTTTCGTCTAGGATTGAAAGACATGGTTCTAGCATAGCCATTTGGAAAATTTCGTTGCGTTTTTTCTCGCCACCTGAGAAACCTTCGTTTACAGAACGATTTGCAAGTTTGTTGTCAAGTTCTACAATTTCTTTTTTTGCACGCATAAGTTTTAGGAACTCGCCTGCAGAAAGTGCTTCTTGACCTTTGTATTTACGGTGTTCATTTACTGCTGCACGCATAAAGTTTACCATGCTAACGCCAGGTATTTCTACTGGGTATTGGAAACTTAAGAAAAGGCCTGCACGTGAGCGTTCTTCCGCTGGCATTGATAATAAATCTTTGCCGTTGAATGTAACAGAACCTTTTGTAACAGTAAATGCAGGGTGACCTGCTAGCACAGATGAAAGTGTACTTTTACCAGATCCGTTAGGACCCATAATAGCGTGTACTTCACCTGCTTTTACACTAAGGTTAATCCCTCTTAATATTTCTTTGCCGTTTACTTCGGCATGTAAATCTACTATTTCTAACATATTAACCTACACTTCCTTCTAGAGAAATTTGCAATAGTTTTTGTGCTTCTACAGCAAATTCCATTGGTAATTTATTTAGTACTTCTTTTGCAAAACCATTTACGATAAGTCCTACAGCATCTTCTGTAGAAATACCACGTTGATTGCAATAGAAAAGTTGGTCTTCGTTTATCTTTGATGTACTTGCCTCGTGCTCCAATATAGCAGAAGGATTGTGTACATCTATCACTGGGAATGTATGTGCACCACATTCTGAGCCTAAAAGTAGGCTATCGCATTGTGAGAAATTGCGGGCATTGTCTGCATTTGATGCTACGCGTACCAAACCACGATATGAGTTTTGGCTTTTGCCTGCAGAAATACCTTTAGACACTATGCGAGAACGGGTATTTTTACCCAAGTGAATCATTTTTGTACCTGTATCGGCTTGTTGATAGTGATTTGTGAAGGCTACTGAATAAAATTCGCCTACAGAATTGTCACCTTTAAGGATACAACTAGGATATTTCCATGTGATTGCAGAACCTGTCTCTACTTGTGTCCAAGACACTTTTGAAGATTCGCCTTTACAGATAGCACGTTTGGTCACAAAGTTGTAGATACCACCTTTTCCGTCTTTGTCGCCTGGATACCAGTTTTGAACCGTAGAGTATTTCACCTCAGCTCTATCCATTGCTACAATTTCTACGATAGCAGCGTGAAGTTGATTTTCGTCGCGTTGAGGCGCTGTACAACCCTCTAAATAAGACACATACGCATCATCGTCTGCAACTATTAGGGTACGTTCAAACTGACCTGTATTCACTGCATTGATACGGAAATAAGTAGAAAGTTCCATTGGGCAACGTACACCCTTTGGAATATATACAAATGAACCGTCGCTAAACACAGCACAATTTAATGCTGCATAATAATTGTCTGTATAAGGAACTACAGAACCTAGGTATTTTTTTACAAGTTCTGGATGTTCTTTTACAGCTTCGCTAATAGAACAGAAAATAACTCCTAGTTTAGCAAGTTCGTCTTTGTATGTAGTTTTAATGGAAGTACTATCCATAACAGCATCTACTGCCATACCAGAAAGTCTTTTTTGTTCTTCTAGTGGAATACCCAATTTATCAAATGTTTTTAATAGTTCAGGGTCCACCTCATCTAGACTTTGTGGAGCATTTTTTCTAGGTGCCGCATAGTATGAAATAGACTGAAAATCTATTTCTGGGATATCCAAATGTGCCCAAGTTGGCAAAGGAAGAGTTTTCCAATAAGCAAATGCCTTTAGACGAAACTCTAAAAGCCACTCAGGTTCTTCTTTTTTTGCAGATATCCATCTTACCACATCTTCAGACAAACCAACAGGAATGGTTTCGGTCTCTATTTCTGTGGAAAATCCATATTTATATTCGCCAGAAGCTATTTCGTCTATAATTCCGTTTTCTTTACTTTCCATATTTATAGCTTAACGTATGGCATAATGGTTGGAACTACGTTTTTAATAGGCTCATATAGAAGTGATTCTGATTTTTTCTCTGGTGTTAAGAATTCAAATTTACTATTTGCATATTCTATTAACATTATGAATAAACTAAGTATAATTGCCCATTTAAAGAAGCCAAATAGTGCTCCTAAAAGTTTGTTTAACCAACCTAATAAGATTAAATGTAAAAATTTATCTAAAATTCGTGCTACTATGGCAACCAACAGCATCACCGCTATGAAAATGACTACATAGGCTAGTGAAAGACATTGTCTTGCCGATAAAGTAAACCACTCTGATATGATTGGAGATAAATCTGTAGCATATATTTGTGCTAAATACACGCCCAAAATTAGTCCTATAAAAACTGATAATGAACGAACAAAGCCGCTCATTAGACCTCTTACTATCCCCCAAACTAGAGGGATAGCAAAGAAAATGTCTAAATAACTAAATTCCATTAGAATGTACGTTTAACTTCTATCTCTTCGTAGGTTTCAATAAAGTCACCTACTCTAACATCATTAAATCTTTCAATGTTTAGACCGCACTCAAATCCAGTACCAACTTCTTTCACGTCGTCTTTCATACGTTTAAGAGAGCCAAGTTCACCTGTGTGAACTACGATACCATCACGGATTAAGCGGACTTTATTTGAACGTTTCACTTTACCTTCACGTACTAGACAGCCTGCAACGGTACCCACTTTAGAAATTTTGAAGATATTAAGTACTTCAAGAGTAGCTGTAACTTCTTCTTTGATTTCTGGTGAAAGCATACCTTCCATAGCGTCTTTAAGTTGTTCGATAGCGTCGTAAATGATTGAATATAAGCGGATATCCACTTCTTCTTTTTCAGCCAAACGACGAGCATCTACAGATGGACGCACTTGGAAACCTACGATAATAGCATTTGATGCTGCTGCTAATAAGACGTCTGATTCTGAAATAGCACCTACTGCCTTACGGATGACATTAACTTGAATTTCTGGAGTAGAAAGTTTGATTAATGAGTCTGAAAGCGCTTCGATAGAACCGTCCACGTCACCTTTCACGATGATGTTAAGTTCTTGGAAGTTGCCAAGAGCAATACGGCGACCAAGTTCGTCAAGAGTAAGGTGTTTCTTGGTACGAAGACCTTGTTCACGTTGAAGTTGTTCACGTTTGTTTGCTACTTCACGTGCTTCTTGTTCAGAATCCATTACATTGAATTTCTCACCTGCTTGAGGAGCACCATTTAAACCTAATAACAATACTGGTTCACCTGGACGCACTTCTTTTACGCGTTGGTTACGTTCGTTGAACATAGCTTTTACACGACCATAGTGTGTACCTGCTACTAAAACATCACCTTGGCGAAGTGTACCACCCTCTACAAGTACAGTTGCTAAATAACCACGACCCTTGTCTAGTGAAGATTCGATAATTGAACCTACAGCATTTTTATTTGGGTTGGCTTTTAGTTCAAGCATTTCTGCTTCTAGAAGTACTTTTTCAAGTAGTTCGTTGATACCAATACCTTTTTTAGCAGAGATGTCTTGAGATTGGTATTTACCACCCCATTCTTCTACTAGGTAGTTCATATTTGCCAATGCTTCTTTAATCTTGTCTGGATTTGCAGTTGGCTTATCTATCTTGTTGATAGCAAATACGATAGGTACGTTTGCTGCTGCTGCGTGTTGGATTGCTTCCACTGTTTGTGGCATGATAGCATCGTCGGCAGCTACAATAATAATAGCAACGTCAGTAACTTGAGCACCACGAGCACGCATAGCGGTGAACGCTTCGTGACCTGGGGTATCAAGGAATGTGATACGTTGACCATTTTCTAGTGTAACATTGTATGCACCAATGTGTTGGGTAATACCACCAGCCTCACCAGCAATAACGTTGGCTTTACGGATGTAGTCTAGAAGTGAAGTTTTACCGTGGTCTACGTGACCCATCACAGTAACGATAGGTGCACGAGGGATAAGGTCTTCTGGTTTGTCTTCTACTTCGTTGATTTTCTCAGATACCTCAACACTCACATATTCAGTTTTGAAACCAAATTCGTCTGCTACGAAGTTGATAGTTTCAGCGTCTAGACGTTGGTTGATAGACACCATAAGACCAAGACTCATACAAGTTCCGATAACTTTAGTAACAGGAACATTCATCATGGTTGCAAGTTCGTTTACTGTAACGAACTCTGTAATCTTGATGGTTTCGCTATCGATACGTTCTTGTTCTGCTTCTTCTTGCATACGAAGTGATGCAGCCTCACGTTTGTCTTTACGATATTTAGCGCCTTTAGATTTTTGCTTATTGGTAAGCAATGCTAAAGTTTCGCGCACTTGACGTTGTACTTCTTCTTCGTCTGGTTGAACACGTTCAAATGAACGATTGTTACGATTGTTTTTACCACCTTTTTGGCCTTTTTGATCGTAATTTTTGTTTATATCAATACGTTCTTTTTGAATACGGTTACGTTTTTTCTTTTCATCAGAATTTGCATTAGCTTCTGATGAATTTTGGTTTTGGTTGTGATTGTGTTTTTTCTTTGGTGGATATTTTTCTTCACGTTCTTTTCTAAGTTCTTCTTTAGATTTCTTTTTAGGACGTGTTTGTTGATTTAAACTATCCAAGTCTATTTTACCAACCACATTTACCTTGTTTTCAACCTTTGGTCTGCTCACAGGCGCTTCTTCTACTACTGGCTTAGCAGGAGCAGGTTCTTCCGCCTTTTCTACGATAGCAACAGGTTCTTCCTTAGGAGTTTCCACTACAGGTGCTTCTTCTACCACTGGTGCAGGAGCCACGATTTCTTCTTTCACCTCTACTGGTTTTTCTTCTACCTTTGGCTCTTCTTTTGGTTGTTCCTTTGGTTCTTCTTGAGGTTTAGCTTTAGGCTTTTTATTTAAGCTATCTAAATCTATTTTACCTACTTGTTTGAATTGTACTGGAGCAGAAACTTCGATTTTTACTTCTTCTGGCTCTTCTTTTTGTACATTTTCAATTGTTACTACCTCGTTTTTAGATTTTTCTTTGTGGCGTAAACGTAAAAGCTCAGACTCTTTTTTCTGATTTTGGTCGTTACCAAATTCTTTTTGTAGAATTTCGTAAATATCATCAGAAACGCGAGCATTAGGGTTTCCTTCCTCTACTTCGATACCTTTCTTTTGTAGAAAGTCTACGATAGTAGGAAGACCCACATTTAGTTCACGCATTATTTTATTTAACTTTACTGGCATATTATTCAAATTCAGCGCGTATTACGGCTAATAAATTATCTATAGTTACTTCTTCTAAGTCTGTTTTCTTAATTAATTCTTCGCGAGAGGTATTTAGAACACGTTTAGCGGTGTCGTAACCTAAACTTTTTAGGATATCGATTACCCATTGTTCTATTTCGTCGTTGAACTCATCTAGGTAAATATCTTCTTCATCTGAGCTTTCTAGTTCACGGAAGACTTCTATTTTGTAACCAGTAAGTTTGTCGGCAAGTTTAATATTTAAACCACCTTTACCAATTGCCATAGAGATTTCTTCTGGTTTTAAGCTTACTTCTGCACGTTTGTTTTCTTCGTCTACACGAAGTGAAATAATTTTAGCAGGGCTTAATGCACGAGTAATATAAAGAGATACGTTTGATGTATAGTTGATAACGTCGATGTTTTCGTTGCGTAGTTCACGCACGATACCGTGGATACGAGAACCTTTCACACCTACACAAGAACCAACTGGGTCTATGCGGTCGTCGAATGTTTCTACAGCCACTTTAGCACGTTCGCCTGGGATACGAGCTATACCTTTAATGGTAATAATACCTTCTTGAACTTCAGGAATTTCAAGTTCAAATAGACGTCTTAGGAATTCTTCTGATGTACGAGATACGATAATTCTAAGTTTGTTGTTTTTATTGTCAACACGTATTACCACAGCTTTTACTGTATCACCTTTGCGATAGAAATCGGTAGGGATTTGCTCAGATTTTGGCAACAACATTTCGTTACCATTTGAGTCTACTAGAAGAATTTCTTTAGACCAGATTTGGTAAACTTCACCGTAAACGATTTGGCCTACTTTATCTTTGTATTGGTCATAAATGTTTTCTTTATGTAGTTCTAGAATTTTTGAAGCTAGGGTTTGACGTAAATTTAATACAGCTCTACGACCAAATGATAGGAAGTTTACAGATTCTGCCACTTCTTCACCAATTTCACATTCTGGGTCGATAACAAGAGCTTCAGAAAGAGCTATTTGTTTGTTTTCATCTTCTACTTCGCCATCTGCTACTACTTCGCGGTTACGCCAGATTTCGCAGTCACCTTTGTCTGGGTTTAAGATAACGTCGAAGTTTTCGTCTGAACCAAACATTTTAGATATTACACAACGGAAAGAATCTTCTAAAACACTAGTCATAGTAGTTTTATCAATATTCTTTAGTTCTTTAAACTCTGCAAAGCTGTCAATCATTGTTGACGACTTTAATGAATCTTTTGCCATTTTTTGATTAGTTGAATTTTAAGTTATATTTCGTATATTTTACATTCTTGTAGTCGAATGTTTTAGTTACAATCACAGGTTTCTTTTTGCCTTTTTCTTTCACCTGCACATCTACACTAAAATTTTCTTCGTTTGCATCTACTAGCACACCTGTCATTTTAATGCCGTCGGCAAGCACTTCTACTTCGTTGCCAATGTTTTTAATGTACTGACGAACTAGTTTAAATGGAGATGTGATACCACAAGAGCCTACTTCAAGCTCGAAGTCTTCTACCTCGCGGTCCATATTTTCGTCGATATGACGAGATATTTTCACACAAAGGTCGATATCCACGATAGTATCAGAGTCTATCTCCACTACAATTTGATTTGATGGACTAATTTTCACGTCCACAAGGAAACAGTCTGTGTCTGCCAAACACTCTGTAACCAAATTTTCTATTACTACTTTATCTATCATTTTAATAAAAGCGAGAGGGAGACATTGGTGTCCCCCTCTTATTCTTTTGCAAAGATAATATAAATTATTTAATTATCAGTATATTTATGCGTATTTTTTTGTTTGTCAGACATATTAAGGTAATACTGGACGGATTAGAAGACCTTTTTTACGTTCGTCATAGGTTTTCTCATACCCCGATGGTGAAACATACAATATATCAGAGAGATTACTATAATCTGACATATCACTAGTCCAATATTTAGCACAATATTCAGCAGATGGAATAAAAATACTTTTACCATTAACTTTACTAACAACCAAATATCCAGCATTTTGCCATATCCATTCACATTCAGACATCAATTCTTCTACTTCTGCGGTTGTTGGTATACGCCAATTTCCTCCTAGGTTTACACTAGCAGCATCATCTGATAATTCAAGCGTTGTTTTATTGTCCACTTTTCCGTAATATGAGGCTATGCAATACTTAGTTATAGATGTAGATGTTCCATTACACCATTTATAATTTGACCATTCATAACTATCCTTTGTTTCTACCTCACCCCATGCATAGTTTTCGCCATATTCGTATGGAGAGTCTGCTCCTACATTGCATGTTGCCCATTTAACAGACAATCCTAGATCTACATACTCATTGCTTTCTGAAGATGTATATTCTGTCCACATAGCATAAAGGGTTGTATTATCTGTTAGTGCTATTTGTTTATCAGGCATATAAACAAAACCTGTACCATCAGCTTTTGTATTCCATGAAGAACATACACTTCCTTCTTTTGTAAATGTTGAGAATGGCAATGTTTTATACTCTGCATACTCAAATGACAATGACTCCATTTCACCTTCACCACCATTAGCATTGAAAGTTAGAGTATAAGTTTCTGCTGTTTTATTACGTACTGGACGGATAGTGAAACCGCTATATTCGTGCATTTCCACCATAGTGTAAACACGTCCTTCATAAAAATGTAGATTAAAAGTTTGTCCCCTTTTATAATTTCCTCTGTACACAGCATCTTCACCTTGATCATAAGGCTTACTATAAAATTCTCCTGCAGCAGGTAAGAAAATAGTATTTCCATTAGGACCTTTCACTTCATAACCATTCACATTATTGAGTGTAGTCCATGTCCAAGTACATTCATTTACAAGTTCATCCATCTCCTCTGGCAATGGAATACGCCAGTTTCCTCCCAAATTATGACGTGCTGCATCATCTACCAATTCCATATATTGGTTGATATTATATTTTCCTGTTGCATTTCCTACATAATTGTCGTATTCGTATCTTTCCTTTGGTTCTACCTCACCCCAAGCAAAATAATCTCCGAATTCTTCTGGATTTTCCGCACCAATGTTGCAAGATGCCCAAAGAAGACCAGATGGAAGACCTAAGTCTACATATCCTTGTTTTGAGCGCCATATAGCATATAGTGTTAAATCTTCTGTTATAGTAAGCACTTGATTTTCTTTATATGAAGTACCAGTGCCATTTGGCTCTGTATTCCATCCTTTAAACACTTCTTCCTCTTTTGTGAAAGTACATGTTGGCAAAGTAATAGTTTGAGCATATTTAGCATCAACGTCTGCCATTTCGCCCTCTGCACCATTGGCATTGAAAGAAATTGTATAATCTAGTGTTTTGGCAAGTACAGGACGAATTGTACATCCAATAGGTCTATTAAAAAATGGCATTACGTCCAAACTACCATAAAAATTACCTACTACATTAGCCACTCCTAAACCTTCTTCAGCATGTTCGCTAGTCCAATAATAGTATTCATCTTCAACGCCAGTTACTTCATCTGCTAATTTAAAACCTGCAGCAGGTAAGAACAATGTGTTACCATTCTTTTTACTTACTACTAAATATCCCTTTACATCATTTTTGCTTACAAGACACAAATCTGTATTAGCAGGGTGTAGAAGTTCTTCAAACTCCTCTCTTGTTGGCATACGCCAATTGCCACCAAGTTTTACATTTGCAGCGTCATCTTCAAGTTCCAAAAGAGTTCTAATATTGCCAGAAGCATCTGCTTTGAATAAATCACTATATTTTATTTCTACGATTTCATCTGAATCTTCATACCATTTGTATGTTTTATTTGTATAGGATTCTTTTGTTTCTGTTTCGCCCCATGCAAAGTAATCACCAAATTCTGTTGATTTGTTGGTTCCTAGATTGCATGTTGCCCAAAGAAGACCAGAAGGTAAACCCATATCTACATATTGATAACCATTTGAACTTGGATCTGTAGGAATAGAGTTTTCACTAAATGTGATGCTATCTACTGTTGCGGCAACAAACTCAGTATATGAACCATCGTTTTGGTGCACATAAAGTTTTACTTGTGCCATAGTTGCAGAAGCAAACAATGCAACAAGAGTGAAAAGTGTAAAAAGATTTTTCATAAAGTTTAGGTTATAAAGTATAAGTTTTTCGGGGTGCAAAGTTAACATAAATTAATAATATAGGAAAATAAATAAATTTCTAAAAAATTGATAATTAATAAAATTATATATTTCTAATAAAATTCCTAATTCCTAATTCCTCATTCCTAATTAAAATAATTATCTTTGTATTTATGAATTGGAAAGACAGAACAGAATTGCTTTTGGGCAAAGAAAGAAACGATGCTATTTGCTCTGCTACAGTGCTTGTGGCAGGTGTAGGTGGCGTGGGCGGTTATGCAGTGGAAATGCTAACAAGAGCTGGCGTGGGAAACCTTATCATTATAGATGATGATGTGGTGAAAGAGAGCAATATCAATCGCCAAATAATTGCTACTGCCAAAAACGTGGGCACTAGCAAGGTGGAACTGATGAAAGAGCGCATTTTGGACATTAACCCTGAGGCGAATGTGTTGGCAATAAAGTCTTTTATTGACGAAGACAATGTGGGCGAATTTATTAGAAGGTTTAAACCAAACTTTGTGATAGATGCCATTGATTCTATTTCTCCAAAAATTGCACTTATTAAATATTGCATAGAGAGCAACGTGAAAATTATCTCTTCTATGGGTGCTGGTGGCAGAATGGACCCTACAAAAATACAATATGCCGACATCTCTAAAACCACAAATTGTGCACTTGCACGCACTGTGAGAGAAAGACTTAAAAAGCAAGGCATTACCAAAGGTCTGCCAACAGTATTTTCGACAGAACCAGTAAAAAAAGAATCTATAATAAAGGTGAGCGACGAAAGAAACAAATGTTCTACACTTGGAACAATTTCTTACTTCCCTGCTCTATTTGGCTGTTATTTAGCCGCTTACGCAATTGAAAATTTATGATTAAACTGACAGGAATACATAAAAGTTTTGGTCAATTGGAAGTTTTAAAAGGCATTGACCTACACATTAAAGAGGGCGAGTTTGTTTCTATTGTGGGTGCTTCTGGTGCAGGCAAGACTACCCTACTTCAAATTATTGGCACGTTAGACACTGATAATGAGGGAGATGTTATACTAAATGGTGTGAATATCAAGAAACTTTCAGACAAAGAACTTTCTGCTTTTAGAAATAAACAACTTGGATTTGTGTTTCAGTTTCACCAACTTCTTCCTGAGTTTACTGCCCTTGAAAATGTGTGTATGCCTGGTTTGATTGCACGCAGAAACCACAAAGAAGTAGAAGATAAAGCAAAAGAACTTCTTACAAAACTTGGACTTCAAGATAGATTTCATCATAAACCAAACGAACTTTCTGGCGGTGAAAAACAGAGGGTTGCAGTAGCAAGGGCACTAATAAACGACCCAAAACTTATACTTGCCGACGAACCTTCTGGTAGCCTTGATAGTGGGAATAAAAAAGAATTGCACAGCCTACTACGTAAACTGTGCAATGAATATGGTTTAACTATACTTTTAGTAACTCACGACAACGAACTCGCTGAAACATCGGACCGCATAATAGAAATGCGAGATGGTATGATAGTATAATAAAAATAATCGGGCCCGTTATTCGCTACGCTCATCAGTACGTCGACTTGGCTCAGTGACCGATTATTTTTTTATTGATTGTACATATCCTTGAAATAGAAATCCAATATCTCTGAGACTTGCTCATACGCTTCCTTTGCTGGGCTTTTTGGGTTGAACTCTACTGCTTTAAGGTAGCAATTCATTGCTTCGCTTAGGTTTTCTAGTTTGCGATAAGCATTGCCCATAAGGAAATAAGCCTCGTCAGAGCGTGGATTTACAAACTCTAGATGTTGGTCTAAAACCGAGATTGCTTGTTCGGTTTTGCCTGCCTTTAAAAGTGCTTTAGCTTGTTCTAACATAATTATTGGAATTTTGCTACTTGTTCGTTGATCCATTCGGTATTATCAAAATAGTCAATCTTCATGGCAGCACGCACTTCTGCAAGTGTTTGCGCAGCTACTTCACGAGCTTTTTCACTACCTTCTTTTAGCACTTGATAAACGTATGGAATATCTTTTTGGAATTCTTTACGGCGCTCACGGATTGGAGAAAGTTCTTCTTCAAGCACAGCGTTTAGGAATTTCTTCACTTTCATATCACCTAAACCGCCACGTGTGTAGTGGTCTTTCACTTCTTGAAGATTGTTGTATTCTGGCCAATATTTAGCAAAATATTCGTCTTTGCAGAATGCATCAAGATATGTAAACACTACGTTGCCCTCTACACGACCTGGATCTTCCACTTTAATGTGATTTGGGTCAGTGTACATACCTTTTACCTTTTTGGTAAGGTCTGCTGCTTCCTCAGAAAGATAAATACAGTTGCCAAGAGATTTACTCATTTTAGCCTTGCCATCGATACCTGGCAAACGAAGACACGCTGCATTTTGTGGAAGAAGGATTTTTGGTTCAACAAGAGTTTCACCATAAATACCGTTGAAACGACGAACAATTTCGTTGGTTTGCTCAATCATAGGTGCTTGGTCTTCTCCTACTGGCACTGTGGTAGCTTTAAACGCAGTGATGTCAGCCGCTTGGCTAATAGGATAAGTAAAGAAACCTACTGGAATGCTAGTTTCGAAGTTACGCATTTGAATTTCTGTCTTCACAGTTGGGTTACGTTGAAGACGAGAAACTGTTACAAGGTTCATGTAATAAAATGCAAGTTCGGTAAGTTCTGGCACTTGTGATTGGATAAAAAGTGTAGATTTTGCAGGGTCTAAGCCACAAGCAAGGTAATCTAATGCCACTTCGATAATATTTTGACGAACTTTTTCTGGATTGTCTGCGTTGTCGGTTAATGCTTGCGCATCGGCAATCATAATAAAGATTTTATCAAACTCTCCAGAGTTTTGAAGTTCTACTCTTCTGCGTAACGAACCCACATAGTGTCCTATGTGTAGTTTTCCTGTTGGGCGGTCGCCTGTTAAAATAATTTTTGACATATTGTGTTTTTATTTATTTACTAAATATAAAGAATTGCAAATATACAAAAAAACATTGGTTTATATTTAACTAAATAAAATTTTATAGAATAGAGAATAAAAAAAGAGATTATACTGTAAAAGTATAACCCCATTTCTCCTTTTTTAAGTGTTGGTAAAGAGCATAATCAGTACCGGCACTATTTCAATGCAAAGATACATATTAATTTTATTTCCACAAAATTTTTATATAAAGTTTGTGGCTCATCAATATCAGGTAATACAAAAAAATACCACATAAAAGCAAAACCGCAACCAAAGTTTGTTTGATTGCGGTTGTAGTAGAGAATTTATAAAAGATTTCTATTTATTTCTTGATGAATTTTACGTATTGGTTGTTGATGCGAAGGATGTAGGTACCTTGGCTTAGTGAGGTTACATCAAGTTCTGTGCCTTTATCTTGTAGGACAGACGCTCCTGTTAGGTTGTACACTTCGAGAGGAGTATTTTCATCTACACCTTGAATTGTTAAAGTATTTACCACAGGGTTTGGGAATACATACACTTGTGTAAAACCAAGTTCTTCGATGCTAGTTTCTTTTTCTGCAAAAAGTATCTTTACATAACCTGCAAATTCATTACCATTGTTGTCAACAATTGTCATTGAAGCACTATTTGCATCTGCAATCACATTGATACGGCTTACAGTTGCAAGAGCGTATGCAGTTTTATCACCATCGGCTGATACTGCTACTATGTTTTCACGTTCTACAGCATAAAGAAAACTTGCCACAGAAAGAGCAAGCACAGAAAAAAGTAATTTTAGTTTCATAAAGATATGTGTTTATGTAATTATCATATTCTTGTGCAAAAATACAAAAAATCATTGAAACATAATAATATATAACAGAAAAACCCTCTTGCGAGGGTTTTAACTGTGTATTAAATAAAGTAATTTGTTTATGGCAATACAGGACGGATAGAATTACCGTAATAGCGGGAATCACTGTCCTTATCTACATTGCTCTCTTCAAAGTAAATATTATGCGATATATGCTGAAAGTTTGCATTATCATGTAAACTGCTCCAGTAATAACCAAAGGTACCAACTTCATCCGAGAAAGTTTCATTGCGATAACCTGCTGCAGGTAAAAAGATGGATTTTCCATTGGTATTTGAAGTTACTGTATAACCATCTACACCATTTTGAGTAGTCCAAGACCAAGTACAATTCTCTATTAACTCATCTAATTCTGCTTTTGTTGGCATACGCCAAGCACCACCCCAATTGACAGTAGCAGCATCGTCTTCAGGTTCTAATTTGGTTTTATTATCCACTATACCAAACTCTGAACTGCTACAATATTTGGTCAAATTATTAAAATCACCATCGCACCATTTATAAGTTTCCCAACTATATTCCTCTTTTGGTTCAGTTTCGCCCCAAGCAAAGTAATCGCCGTATTCTTCTGGAGAAGTAGCGCCCACATTCATGGTAGCCCATTTCACAGAAAGACCTAAATCCACATATGAATAACCATTAACTTTGCCGTCTCCTTCATCTTCTGTACCGCCTTCTCCTTCAGAGCCACCTTCGTCTTCTCCTTCAGAGCCGCCTTCATCTTCTTCTGAACCACCTTCGTCATCAGAACCTTCATTAGCAGGAAGTGTTGTAAATTCTTTAATTTGACCAAACTCTCTTTGAATACCGTTTAGGACTAGGTAGGCACAATAATAGTACTTTGTATTTGGGGATAAATTGGCTATCTCAACTTCGTATTCTTTACCATTCATATAAGAAGCAAATTCCTCATTGCCATTGCGATAATTAATATCTTCTAAATAGGTAGAATACATCACACCAAAATTAACAGAGTTATATTTTGAAATATCCACATTTACAGACGCTTCGATTAATGCTGCTTCGTCTGTAATATTGGTTACTTGCCCTGTTCTCACTTTTGCAGATGTTGGAGGTTCTTTTTCCTCACAACCCACCAATGCCACCGCAAATAAAAAGCTTATTAAATAAAGTATTTTTTTCATGATATTATTTCTTTATCTTGATTAATCGTAAAAGTCAAATTTATACTCCATTTGGGTATTTGGTAGTTTATATGTTTCTGTTGGGTCATCTACCCGAGTAGTATTTGTCGTAACTTTAGTGCAAGCCAATTTGTCTATACATGTACCAGACTCCCTATATTCTCCACCTTCCGCATAATGGTGAACATAAATATGACAAGTCAATTGAGCTAAATATGTAACATCTCCTGCTTCCATGTTTTTTACCTTTGCCCTAAATTTTGGTTTATCGTACCCAATTAGGTTACAGTCACTTGTTTTCTTTCCTTCTGATATGTAATACTTATAACCTGTTTCATCGTGAGTGGTTGACGTACCATATTTCACAGAAAAGTCAAAAGATATTCCATAATATGAATTATAAATGACAGCATCTGAGGTTATTTTCTTACCCAACACATCAGCTTCTACAGTGAATGTATCATAATACTTATCACCATAAGCTAAATCTTTTCCAATAATCACTACATTTGTACTACCTTCAGTAAAGGTATGGTAATTTTTGGTTTTAGGAGTACATTTACTATATTTAAGCAAACCTTCAAGAGGAGTATAATCTTTAATATTTGAGATAAAACTATCCGCCTTGATAGTAGTCTTCATGCCTGGGTAACCGTAAATGGTTGAAATTGTTGGACTATACGATGCAGGGATTACGTGAACCACACTAATCCAACCTTTCTCATCGCAATTAGCCTGTAATGTATATTTACCTTTTGCAGAGGTGGATACATGTAATTTATAAACATTACCTACTTTTTTAACTTGTACGTCTGAGTTGTCTGATGTAAAGGTCACATTATTAGCAAGGCTAGCATTTTCTGGATAAACAGACACGGTAAATTCTATATCCTGACCACTTCCGTATGCTGTTTCTGCATAGTCCGAAGCAGAAGAAGGTGCCCAAAAGCAATCATAACCACTTATACTTTTTACATTAGATGAGACAGAAATACTTTTTACAGCTATCTTAGTTATTTTAATTGCTCGTGTTTTTACCACACCATTACTTTCGGCTGTTACGGAAACATAACCTGTTTGATCTTTGGCTGTAAGAGTACAAGTGCCGTTGGTTTTGTTCACCGAAATAGAAGCTAAAGAAGTATTGTCTATAGACCATTTAATATCACCAAATGAAGCTCCACTTGGTTCTAAGTTTTTGATTGAAAGGGTAATGGAATTGTTAATTCCAACTTCTGTGGCAGATGCACTCATCTCAAATCCTGTAATTGGAGGAAACTCGCTCACTGTAATGGTAGATGTGCCTACGACCCCATCCACTTTTGCAGAAATAGTAGCAGAACCTAAACCTTTGACTGTAACGATACCATTTTCATCTACACTCGCCACACTGCTATTTGAACTACTCCAAGTTATTTCTGGATATGTTACTTCGGCAGGAGTTGTAAGAACCTTCAACAGACAAGTATCATTTAATACCAAAGTCTTAGAAGTAGGATTTACTGCTACAGTTTGTGGTTTAACATATAACACCTTCACTTGTGCAGAAGCAGTTTTGCCATCTACAGTAACTGTAATAGTTGCAGAGCCATCGCCTTTGCCGGTAACCACACCTGTCTCAGCATCTACTTCCACAATACTTGGATTTGAACTGCTCCATGTGCGCTTTGGTTGGCTAATATCTACTGGAGTAGTAGTTGCGGTAAGTTGCAAAGTGGTATTCAAGCCTACTTCTGGATTTTTTTGGTCGATAACCACCTTTTCGGCATGAATCATTTTTACACTGATGTTTATTTCTTTTTTAACATCACCTCCTCTTACCACAATAGTGGTTTCACCCTCGCCTATTGGAGTGATAATTATTTGTTTGCCATCACGTTTAGCTTCGGCAATAGATTTATCTTTTGAACTTACTGTGATACCTTCTGCACCTACAGTAGATGGTTTTATATCAGTAATGTCTACACTAACGGCATTGTCTCCGTATGGAACATCCAATACCTCTGGCAAAGCCTCGCCATTGTATTTCAGATTAAATTTGGTAATCACCGCTTTTAAAACTTCTACTTCTATAGAAGCAGTTTTGCCATGTACTGTAGCAGTAACTGTGGTATGTCCTTCTTTTACACCAGTAACAGAACCCCACTCGCTCACTCTAGCAATGCTTTCATCGGCACTACTAAAATAAACAGTAGCTGTATCGCCCACTTGTTCTGGCAAAATAGTATAGTAAAGATACTTGCTTTCGCCTACGGGTACTTCAATAGAAGTATCATCAAAGGTGATACTTTCTGCAAGTGGAAAAATGTCTTCTTTTTTACATGCTATCACAGCCACTAGCAAGCAAACAAGAAATGGAATAATCTTTTTCATAATCTCAAAAATTAAAACAAGAGTGATGGTGGTTTTTGCGCATCCCCCTCACTCTTGTATGTTATTTAATACGTTTATAGACTAGAAATAGTAGTGTAGTGAGATGTTTACACCGATATTTTCTGTTCCATACAATAAATATGTGCTTCCTGGGCTTATAAGGTCGTTGTATTGAGCCACTTGACCGTGGTAGTTATCGAAACCTTCGTAAATGGTATAGGTTTGTGGTTGGAATGCCACCATAATAGGGGTAAGTTCTACGGTTGCACCTATAGACACATTTTTCATAAAGAACCATTCCAAACCTAAGTTTGCATAGATACCAATACCATGGCTAACACCTACATTGTATTGTTTTACAGGGCGACCATAGTCCATCCATGTACAACCACTTGACGCAAATTCGTTGATATTTTTGTCGATTTTTTCCATTGTGGTTGGGTGTTGGTTGGCTTCGGTGATTTGGTTGCCGTATGCGAAATTTACTTCGCCACCACCAAATGAATACATCAAACCAAAACCACCTACAAAACGTAAGTTTTTACCTGCATTGAACTCTAGACCTGCGGTAACACCACCACCTTTATAGTCCAACTTCACTGCATCAGCTACTTGTGCTTCAGACATTGGGTTTAAAGCCATAGCTTTGTCGTCGTTTACATATTCACGATAGTTTACATAGCCACCGCTAAAACCAATGCTAGCTTTGAACGCCATGTGTTCTTTTGCTTGGTATTTGTACGAAATAGACACCATTGGTTGTTGTGCCAAAATGTACATTTGATTTGGTTTAGATTCTGCATTTTTTATAATACCATCTTCTGTTTCGGTGCCATATAAAAACTGACCTACAGAAGAAAATGAAGCGGCACTACCACCTTGGGCAGCTGCTACTGGGTTAAAATTGACACCGATGGCACTGCTTCCCACTTCTGGTGTATAGACTTTAGCCTCTTTTTCTGTTTGTGCCATGGCACCCATAGACAAGGCGCATAATAGCGAAACAGTTATTACTTTTATCTTGTTCATAATAATACTCTTTAATTGTTGATAAAAACAGATTCGCTATTAAGGATTGAAGTGATATGGGTCGTTTGTTGCGCCTACTTTTTTACCAATTAGGTCCACGTAAACAGTTTCACCGTAAGTAATAGTTTGATTTGCTTCGCCTTTGTAAGTAAGCATTACTTTTTTAATGTCTGCATCGTCTGGTTTCACTTCTGCATCGTAGTTTTCTTGTTGGAACATACAAGTTGCTTTGCAAGATGCTTTTTTACCTGCTGCCACTGGAATGCTTGCTTCAAATTTACCACCTTTAAGAGCCGCTGTAACAATCATAACATTGCCAGTTGCTTTGTCGTCGGCACCTAGTTCAGTTACTTCTATAGTTACATTGGCTTTGCCTTCAAAAAGAGTATTGCCCTCTGGTGTCATATTATCATCCAATTTACCATAATAAACATAACCTGCAAGGGTTGTACCTTTTAAGTCGCTAGTTTCTAGCGCTGTTGGTTCTACTTTTTCGCAAGATGCGAATCCCACTAACATAGCTGCAAGTGCAGCAAAAAAACTTAACTTTTTCATTTTTTTATTTATTTTATTGATTAATATTTATTCTAAACACAAAAAGTCGCTATCCTGCATATTTACAGAACAGCGACTTTATATAAAATCACAGCAAATATTACATACGCGGCGCGCAATGTATGTATGTATGTATGTATGTA
>JAXJWL010000094.1:0-3788 GCA_036308065.1 Paludibacteraceae bacterium | reverse complement strand
TGATGATTATTATGGTACAGACTCGGAGTCAAAAGTAGGAGAAAACTACGATGAAATGGGCGATTTTTCTTCTTCCGATGGCGACACATACGACGATTATTCTTCAGATAGTGGATACTCAGACGGGGGTTATAGTCCTCAAACAAATCTAACAGAAGAAACTTCATTTACAGACTCTCTTTTAGAACAAATTGAGTATCAAAATCTGCCAAAAATTACAAGGGCTCTTTGTGAATATATCATAGGTAATTTGGACGAATCTGGATTTCTTGTGCAAGAAGTAGCGCAGATGACAGATGACTTAAATATAAAGACGAATCTGCAAATCACTGAAACTCAGATGTATGAGGCATTGCTTGTGGTGCAAAATTTAGACCCAGCAGGAGTAGGTGCGAGAGATTTGGGTGAGTGCCTTATTATTCAGCTCCAAAGAAAAGAAGAAACAGAAATAGTGGACAATGCCATTACGATAGTGGAGGAGGCGTTGGAGGAGTTTAAGACTAGGCAGATAGATAAGATTATAAAAAAGACAGGTCTAAACAAGGCGCAGGTAAAAGAAGCAATTTCGCTTATTTCGCACTTAAATCCCAAACCAGCAAATGGTTATGCATCTGGTGGAATGCTGAAGAATGAGTCTGTGATACCAGATTTTCTTTACGACAGCGAAACGGGAGAACTGTCTTTAAACAACAGAGAAATACCAACTTTGAAAGTGTCTCAGGAATATCTTGACATGTTGGAGGACTTCAAGAATAATGAAAAAAATCGCACGAGCAAGGTAAAAGATTCTATACGGTTTACAAAGCAAAAGTTGGAGAGGGCAAGAAAATTTATTGATGCTGTGAAGCAAAGAGAACAAACTTTGTTGTCTGTCATGAAGACTATCATCGACTTTCAACAGGACTTCTTTAAGGATGAAAATGAGGTGAATTTAAAACCTCTTACCATGAGGCAAGTGTCTGAAAAAGCTGATTGTGATATTTCTACTGTTTCAAGGGTAGTTTCTAGCAAATATATTCAAACAAACGCAGGAATTTATTCACTTAAAGAGTTCTTTTCTGCCGGTTTCATCGATAAATCTGGCGAAGATGTATCTAGTAGAAAAGTGAAAGTGATTATAAAAGAAATCATTGATGCAGAAGATAAAACTAAGCCACTTTCAGATGGTGCAATCTCAAAAAAACTTGCTGAAAGAGGTATGAATGTGGCACGTAGAACAGTGGCAAAATATAGAGAACAATTGTCTATTCCAGTAGGTAGAATAAGAAAAGATTTATGATTAAAGTATTAGTTTCACACAGTTTGTACCCAGAGTCATTTGCTGGTTTCCCAGAAGATTTTCATGTGATAAGACCAGAAAAGGGGAGTTTCTCATACCATGAGTTGTTGGAAAAAATAGAAGATGTAGATGCTTTTATACCAATGTTTGACCTAAAAGTGCCTGCGGAACTAATAAAAAAGAGCAAAAATTTAAAAATCATATCAAATGTAGGCGTTGGATACAACAATATTGATATAAACACTGCCAAAGAGCATAACACAATCGTTTGCAATACTCCAACTCCAGTAACTGAGCCTACCGCAGAATTGGCAATGACGCTTATGGGAAGCATTGCAAGAGGATTGGTTTTGAGTGACAGAAAAGTGCGAAATTCTTCGGTGAAATGGGGCGTTTTGGAAAATATCGGTCGCGGACTGTATGGTAAGACATTAGGCATAGTGGGCATGGGTAGAATAGGGCAGGCTACTGCAAGAAGAGCCGTTGCCTCTGGCATGAAGGTGGTGTATTTTAGCAGAAATAGAGTATCAAAAGAAGTGGAAGAAATGTACGATGCAGAGTATTTGCCGTTAGACGAACTTCTGAAGGTATCAGACTTTATTTCGCTTCACACTCCGCTCACTGCAGAAACACATCATTTAATCAATGAAGAGAGATTGAATTTATGTAAGCCATCTGCCTATATTATCAATACAGCACGTGGAGCAGTGATAGATGAAAAAGCTCTGATTTCTGCGTTGAAATCGGGGAAAATTAAAGGTGCAGCCCTAGACGTTTACGAAAATGAACCTCATATAAGCGAAGAACTTCTTGAACTAGACAACGTAGTACTTGTGCCACATATTGGCACTGCTACCCGAGAGGCCCGTAACGAAATGGCAGCCCAAGCCACCCAAAACGTAGTAAACTACTTCAAAGGCCACCACATCCACAGAGTAGTGTAAGAATTCCCAAGGAGGAGGGGAGTTATTTTAGTTCAATTTCTGCATCAATGACAAAAATATCACCATCTTTATCTTTTAAAACATTTTTGGGAACAACATCCCAAATTTTATATCTATCATTTGTATAACAACCAATCTTATCTGTGGTATTAAATCCTAAGGCTGCCATATATGTGGTAATTTCTATTTGTGTAGGGGGTATAGTAGAATCTACTAGATTTTGAACAAAGATAGGCATTGTTGTACTACCACTGAATCCGGTGAATGCAAAAAATTTATATGAAGTCTCTTTAAATATGATATTATGTAAAGAAATTTTATCAAATAATTTTATTACACTACCTTGACAATTTAAGAGATTATTTACCTTGTAAATAGTATTACCATCAATATAAATATCATTCTCATTCCCAGAAGGTCCAGGTACACCTAAATCAAAAACTCTATTTATAGGAATCCATAAATTATTTTCTATAGCAAACTCCTCTGAAACTTTTTGTTCTAGGGTGATGTCTACATATTTGCTGCAATCTCCATATTTCTTCTCATATATTTTGCAACGTCTTCTGAGTTCTTCGGTAATTTCTTTGATTCTTCGATTTTCAAAATCTTTCTCTCTACCGATTCTTTGTGAAACTGATTCAAATATTCCATCTGTCATATATATTTAATCAATAATAGGTAAAATTCTCTTAATTGCAAATATAACTCTTTTTACTTTTAAAAGGTTTAAGTTTGTATATTTTTTTATTTGTTGAGAAGTATTAATGTGGCGAGATGGGGTAGTCTTATGAATTTTTGAGGTGCAAAAATTTCACCACAAGTTAGAGCATTTTCCGTTAAAGGATGAAATAGTAGAAATAAAAATTATTGACTAACCTTTTTTTATTTCTTAAAAATGTGTACATTTGCAATAGTGAGATACTAAAATTATGAATGCATATACTAAAGATATTATTATTCCTAGAATAAAGGCATACCTAGAAAAGCAACCAATTTCTAGGGCATGGTTGTTTGGTTCGTTTTCCAGAGGGGAGGAGACCGAGAATAGTGATATTGATATTTTGGTGGATTTTGAGAAGGATGCACATGTAGGATTGTTTAAATATGCTGGAATGTATTCAGATTTGAAGGAAATATTAGGAAGAGAAGTTGATTTGGTAAAAAATGGGACTCTAAAATCCTTCGCTGTTGAGAGTGCCAATAATGATAAAATCTTGATTTATGAGAGAAACTAATAAGGACAAAACTAGATTGTTACATATTATCGAAGCTATAGATAATATTAATGAGTTTAAGACTGGTATTACCTTTGAAAACTTTGTTGAAAATAAGGTTCTCAAATATGCTATATTTTATAATGTTGCCATAATTGGAGAAGCTGCTTATAAACTCACTAAAGAGTTTATTGAAAGTCATAATGATGTACCGTGGAGGTCTATAATAAACATGAGACATGTTATTGTGCACGGATACTATCAAATAGATTCAGATATATTGTGGGATACTATAAATAATGATTTAGTGGAACTCAAATCTGCAGTAGAAAGATACTTGCAGGAATT
>JAXJWL010000093.1:0-1814 GCA_036308065.1 Paludibacteraceae bacterium | reverse complement strand
TTGCTAAGCCAATGATTTTTGTCCACTACCTCTTTTTCGATAATGGGTATCATAGCATAGCCTCCACCAAAGGTGAAGGCTCCTATTTTAAAAAATGCTATAAATAATTTTAATAACATAATTGTTGAATATAGAAATGAAATATAGAAAATTAATTCCTAATTCCTCATTCCTAATTCCTCATTCCTAATTCCTCATTATTTCTTATTTATTGTTTTCAATCCAGACGCGGGCATTAACAAACGCTTCCACCCATGGGGTGATTTCGTCTTGGCGGCCAGCTGGATAGTGTGCCCATTGCCATGGGAAGATAGCACGTTCCAAGTGAGGCATCATTGCTAGGTGACGACCATCTGCTGAGCAGATACCTGCTACATTGTAGTCTGAACCATTAGGGTTTGCAGGATAGCCTTCGTGTGTATATTTAGCAATGATATTGTAATTTTCTTCGCCCATTGGAAGTGAGAATTTACCTTCACCGTGAGCCACCCAAATACCTAAACGGCTACCAGATAGGCTTCCAAACATTACAGAGTTGTTTTCTGGAATAGTTAGTCCCACGAAGTTTGATTCAAACTTATGAGAGTTGTTGTGAAGCATACGAGTGCGTTTTTCGTGTTCTGGGTTCACAAGGTTTAGTTCAACCATAAGTTGGCAACCATTACAGATACCCAAACTTAAGGTGTCTTTGCGAGCATAGAAGTTGTCAAGGGCTTTTTTAGCTTTTTCGTTGTAAAGGAAGCCACCTGCCCAACCTTTTGCACTACCAAGTACGTCTGAGTTTGAGAAACCACCGCAGAATACAATCATATTCACATCTTCTAGGGTTTCACGACCAGTAGCAAGGTCAGTCATGTGAACGTCTTTCACGTCAAAGCCTGCTAAATATAGTGAGTAAGCCATTTCACGTTCACCGTTTGTACCTTTTTCACGGATAATAGCAGCCTTGATACCACTTGCTTTGTGTGGCACTTTAAGGTCGAATTGTGAAAGCTGACCAGTGAATGAAGAAAGGATATTTAGGTCTAATGCTTGGTTTTTATAGTTTTCAAAACGTTCTTTAGCACATTGTTCGCCACTTTGTTTGCGGTCTAATAGGTATGAAGGACGATACCATACGTCGCGCATTTCGTCGATATTGATGCTAAAGTTGTCTTGGTCTGCTACTACATTGATTACGCGTTCTTCAATTGGATAACCAATCTTAGCAAAACCAATGCCGTTTGCTTCCAAGAATTTTTCTACGTCTTCTTGATTTCTTGTTTGGATAAATACACCAGGGTTTTCTGCAAATAGAAGTTTGATTAAATCTTTTTCTGCTAGTCCGCTGAAGTTGATATTTAAACCACCTTTAGTATTAGCGAAGCACATTTCAAGTAGGGCAGTGATGATACCACCTTCTGAAATATCGTGACCTGCCATTACCCAACCGCAGTTGATCATTTCTTGAACGCAGTTGAATGCGTCAGCGAAATATTCTGGGTTTTTCACTGTTGGCACTGTGCTACCTACTTTGTTTAGAGTTTGGTAAAGTACAGAACCACCTAGTTCTAGGTCGCAGAATGAGAAGTCGATATAATAAATGTTGCTACGTTTGTCGTTTACAATTACAGGAGAAACCACTTTTTTAACGTCGCTTACACCTGCACCTGCAGAGATAATAACTGTACCAGGAGAGAATACTTTCTTATCACCATATTTTTGAGTCATAGAAAGTGAGTCTTTACCTGTTGGGATGTTGATGCCAAGTTCGCAAGCGAAGTCGCTACAAGCTTCCACTGCTTTGTAAAGACGTGCGTCTTCACCTTCGTTTT